>NZ_JAFLQW010000545.1 GCF_017313335.1 Phormidium pseudopriestleyi FRX01
GAAAGTTCAAACTAGATTTGAGCGGACTTATTAGAGGCACAATGAGCAGCGCCCATCAGACTTAGGCTTTGGTCTAAGGCTGTGCAAGAATCCCCGTGTCTTTAGACATCGGGAGTGTCAAAAATCCTTAAAACCCGGGTATAAAAATCCTGATTTTTCTCCATATTTTCTTCATTTTGTTGTCCAGGTTGCATTCTGAAAATTATTTCCTGGGTAATCTCTATATAGCGTTTCTCATGTCCACAAGGTACAGCCCTCACCCCTTTCTCGTCGGCGGCCCAAGACGGGAGAGGCCTGTCCTGAGCCCTGAGCCCTGAGCCCTGAGCCCTGAGCCCTGAGCGGGTCGAAGGGTCGAAGCCTGTCCTGAGCCCTGAGCCAGTCGAAGGGTCGAAGGGGGTCGAAGGGTCGAAGGGGGTCGAAGGGGGCTGGGGGTGAGGGTGAGTCCGGGAACCGCTATATAACCGACGGGTGGATGGACCTTCTGGAACTAAATGTCAGAATCTGCGCGTCAGGACTAGACATTTCGTTAAGAAATGTTACAATTATTCACATACGACCTTAGAAATTTAATAAATTTTATGACAACCCCGACATTCGTACTTGCCGCCATGATTTTGGGAATCCTGTATTCATACAGAACAGCGATCGCCTTGTCTTGCCAATCCCAGCTAGAACGGGTTCCGGTTCGGGTTCCAAGCCGTCAGAAGTAAGCAAATAGCCAATCAGGGGTAAACCGGCATTCCCGAATCATCCCTGATTGCATCAAATGTGGCTATCCGAATCAATATCAGCCGGAAGTCACCCCAGTGCGAGATGCCTCCGGTAGGTTACACAAACGGGCTCTCTTCAGATTGAGAGTCAAGGATACAAGCCACGAAAACGAACGTTACCCATTGAGTGAGTGAAGAAGCGCCATGAAGACTGCTCAAACTTCTACAGACTTAGTTCGCACTTACCTGCGAGAAATTGGCCGAGTTCCCCTGCTGACTCATGAGCAGGAGATTATATTGGGTAAGCAGGTTCAGCAATTGAGCCTGTTGCATGAGATTAAAGAGACCCTAACTGAACAGTTCGGTCATGAACCGACGGATGTAGAATGGTCTCAAGCGGCAGGGTTGTCCTTAGTTGCGTTGCAACAGGCGATCGAGCAAGGGGAAACCGCCAAGCGCAAGATGGTGGAAGCTAATTTGCGGTTGGTAGTGTCTGTTGCCAAAAAGTATATTAAACGCAATGTTGATTTACTCGACTTAATCCAGGAAGGAACTATCGGAATGCAGCGGGGGGTGGAGAAATTTGACCCCACCAAAGGTTACCGATTTTCCACCTATGCCTATTGGTGGATCCGTCAGGCTATTACTCGGGCGATCGCGGAGAAGGGTCGCACGATTCGCCTCCCCATTCACATTACTGAAAAACTTAACAAAATCAAGAGAGCATCTCGGGAATTATCTCAGCAACTCGGACGAACCGCCACCATTGGCGAGTTAGCGGCAGAGTTGGAACTCACTCCCAAGCAAATTCGCGAGTATATGGAACGCGCCAGACATCCCCTCTCTCTGGATTTGCGCGTTGGGGATAACCATGATACAGAACTGAGTGAGTTGTTGGAGGATACTGGACCTTCTCCAGAAGATTTTGCCACTCATTCAGCGATGCGATCGGATTTAGAAAAATTGATGGCCGAATTAACCACCCAGCAACGGGAAGTGATTGCTTTACGCTTTGGGTTGGAAGATGGACAGGCGATGACTCTTTCTAAGATAGGCGATCGGCTCAATATTAGTCGTGAGCGTGTTCGCCAAATTGAACGGGAAGCTCTCACTAAACTCCGCAAGCGCAAGGCGGATATGAATGAATATGTTGCCAGCTAACCTGGATTGGGTTGGGTTGAGTTGAGTGAGATGCCTCTTCTTGGTAGGAGGCATCTTTTTTGAGGATTCGGGATGGGGAGGAACCACTGATTGCACAGATTTTCACGGAGATTTAGATTTTGAGCTAAAAAAGATGGGAAAATCTGTTGACAAAAGGGGTTGACTTTGATAAATTTATATTTATAATGGGAGGCTTTGCTCAAATATTATTGGCGTCACCATCCCCATTATGAATATAATACGGCACCGGGTCAAGAAAGGCAATACCCCTCACCTTAAAAAATCGGCAAGTCTAAAGTGAAACCCGGTAAGACATTTTCTCCAGATAAGAGAGTGGGAAGTTGGACGGTTTCTACGGGTTGAGTGGGGCGATAAATTTCGACTTGTTGAGTTTGGGGATTAATCAGCCAGCCTAATTTTAACCCACTGTTGAGATATTCCTGCATTTTGTCTTGGAGTTGGTTTAAGGAGTCGGTACGAGATCTGAGTTCTATGACAAAATCGGGACAGAGGGGGATAAATTTTTCCTGTTGTTCCCGGGTGAGGGTTTCCCAGCGGCCCTTCTCAACCCAAGCGACATCCGGGGACCTTTTACCTCCCTCGGGTAAAATGAATATTGTGGATGAACTAAATACTTTTCCCAGTTGAGTTTGACGGTTCCAAATCACTACATCTGCATTCAAATCTGATTCTCTGTTGCCGCTGACTCCTCCAACTGGGGGCATGATAATTAATTCTCCTTGGGCGGTTTCTTCAAGTCGCCAATTTTCATTGATTTGGCAGAGTTGATAAAATTGGTCGTCACTTAAGTTGACGGTTTTTAGGTTTAGGACAATCGGTTCGGAAATCATCTAAATTTATCCTGTTTTTTAACCACTGATTTCACTGATTTTCACTGATTTTTACAAAAGTTTATGGATTTTGCTCTGAAAAGAGGGAAATTGGCTTGACAAAAGGGGTTGACTTTGATAAATTTATATTTATAATGGGAGGCTTTGCTCAAATATTATTGGCGTCACCATCCCCATTATGAATATAATACGGCACCGGGTCAAGAAAGGCAATACCCCTCACCTATTTTTTTTTGCTAGGTCGAGGGGGAGAAAGGGACCCAGGAAAGTTAAGCTGTTATCCGACTTTTTGATGCTGACAAGCTTCGGCGATCATGTTGCGGATTTCGGTGCAGAGGCGATCGAAACTTAAGCCTTGTTTTTGGAGGATGGTTTGGACTGAGCCTTTGAGTTGCAAATACTCTTGGGGCGTAATATCTTTGGCGGTCATGACGACGACGGGAATCGATCGCCCGTGAGGATATTGTTTTAAAGCATTTAAAAACTCAAATCCATCCATTTCTGGCATCATTAAATCGAGTAAAATCAAATCCGGTGGATGGGAGGCGATCGCCTCTAAACCTCGACGACCATTCTCTGCCACAAAGGTTTTCCAGCCGTGGTGTTCCAGGACTCGATGCAGGAGATCCCGAGTCGCTGGATCATCCTCCACAATTAGAATGGATTCTACTGGAGGATGGTCTGGGGAGGATTCTGATTGGCGTTGCTGATACTTATGCAGGAGTGCAATCAAGCGATGGCGATCGATGGGTTTAGTCATGTAATCCGAAGCGCCTAGCGCCATCCCCATCGGCTTATTATCCATCATTGTGAGGACGATGGTGGGAATCTCGGCGAGTTCTGGGTCCGCTTTGAGGGCGCACAAAACGGACCAGCCATCTTGATGCGGCATCATCACATCTAGGGTAATGGCATCGGGGTGGAGTTCCTTGGCGAGTTCCAATCCCCGATCGCCTGTGGAGGCGATCGCCACCCGCCAGCCTTCTTTTCTCAAAAACCGCTGCATGAGCTCATGAACCGTCGGGTCATCATCAATCACCAAAATAGTTTTTCCAGTCTCTTGGAGTGCATCCCATTCAGCCGTTGGGGACGAGTCCTGTTCGGCGTTAGGGAGTACCTTCACTTGGGCGGGGAGGAGCATCGTAAAGGTAGACCCTTCTCCCTCGCGACTGGTGACGGTAATATCACCTCCCATCATTTCACAAAATCGCTTGGCGATCGCCAACCCGAGTCCAGTCCCGCCATATTTGCGGGTAGTAGAGGCATCCGCTTGACTAAACGCCTCAAATAACCGATTGATTTGCTCCGGTGTCATCCCAATTCCGGTATCCTGGATTTTAAAGCAAATCCAATCGGATTCAGAGTGAGAAACTCCCGGGGTTAAATAGCCAGATTCGGGCGGTTGTGCTAGGACTGCACAGAGGACCTCATGGGCAGAATCTTGAGGTTGGGGGTTGGGGATGCGGGTGACTTCTAGGGAAATTGTGCCATTTTCTGTAAATTTGGCGGCATTGGAAAGCAGGTTAAATAAATTTTGTCTAACTTTGGTTAAGTCAGCCCACATTGAGCCGAGTTCCGGCCCATATCGCACAGCCATTTTATTGCTATTTTTTTCGATTAAGGGTTGGATGGTACTGACCACTTCCTGGAGGGTGGATTCAATCTCGAAGGGTTCTAAGTATAGTTCCATGCGACCGGCTTCAATTTTAGACAGGTCGAGGATATCATTGATAATTCCCAGCAGATGCTTTCCGGCACCGTGAATTTTTTGAAGATCTAAGCTCAAGTC
>NZ_JAFLQW010000146.1 GCF_017313335.1 Phormidium pseudopriestleyi FRX01
ATGGATTGAGTCTACGGTTTGTCCTTGAACAATTAAGCTTTGTAAAACCTCGGTAATCTGCTGGATGCCATCGGTCAAATCATCTAAGGCGATCGCCTTGACGTTCTCCCCAACTCCCTGGAGCAAACTGTGATAATTTTCTACCTGGGAATCGATGAAAACTAAAGTTTTTGATAAAGGCATTGTGCCCTTGTCTTGGATTTTCATCAAATCAAAATTAATCGTCATCTGGACTACTCCAAAACTTATTGTTTGGGTAGATACCAGCCCTGATGGAGAAAAGCGATTCTTTAAAAAAATCACCCGATCATTTTTTGAGCGCTTTTCTCTTTAATATTTCTTCACCCGCATTGAGATAAAACCGGATTCTCTGCGGAAAGCTTATGGGAAGGCATCCCGACTTTTAAGGTTTGTCTATTTTGATTGATGTTTCTCCAATACCAAATAAAAATAAAACGGCAGCATAATTTCACTAATATCACGGGTCGGATATTAGGCCCTAAAAGCCTTGAGTTTAATTCAAGCAAAGAATGAGAATTAATTTTCTCTCTTCTCAGTCAAAATTGGTAAAAAAATAAATATGATATTTAAATTTATAAAAATTATCCGGAGATTGGATAACCCAGAGAAACCTCAAAACTTGAGAATTTCCAATGGGCAGTTTTCCTCCCGTTAAAAAATAACCCTGGATAGAACAAAGGAGGAGTCAAACTCCTCCTTCAACCCGAGAAAGGTTGATAGACCTAACCCGAGGTCCAGCTTTTACGCGGTATGCTTCTCTTCCACTGAGTGGAAATGCGATCGCCCGAAGGGAACGCTGCCATTCTGACTACAACCAGCTTGACTTGGGGCCTGAATTAAAAGTTCCCCTGAAGGGGGTTGAAGACTTTAAAAAACTACAGAAAAAACGGACCTAAATTTCCGTTTCCCCGGACCATACCCCATATCCCCCTATAGCAATCCTATATCAGTTGTGGAATGCCCTCACCCCCTACCCCTCTCCCAAAGCGGGAGAGGGGATCTGAAGAATTCATAAATGATTTAGGGTTGCTATATCAGCCCAGAGGACTCTCTCCCCTGGGAGCAACAACGCCCACCCTGTAACCCTTTCTCCCTGATGACCGATCGCGCCTCACCCTGCTTGTACGGTTTATACGAATTAGCACTCTGCACCATAGAGTGCTAAATTTTCTATTTGGAGCAGATTGAGAAACCGACACTATGGCAAAAATTATTTCCTTTAACGAAGAATCCCGTCGGGCGCTAGAACGCGGGGTCAACGCCCTCGCCGATGCAGTCCGAATCACAATGGGACCCAAAGGACGCAACGTGGTCCTAGAAAAGAAATATGGCGCACCCGATATCGTAAATGATGGGATCACCATTGCTAAAGAAATCGAATTAGAAGACCCCCTGGAAAACACTGGGGCCAAACTCGTGCGGGAAGTCGCCGCCAAAACCAAAGACGTTGCCGGTGATGGGACCACCACCGCCACTGTCTTAGCCCAAGCGATGATTCGGGAAGGATTGAAAGTCGTTACTGCCGGTGCAAACCCGGTTTCAGTCCGGCGCGGGATTGAAAAAACCGTCGCTTATTTGCTCGAAGAAATTCAAGCTTTGGCTAAACCCGTCGAAGGCGAGGCGATCGCCCAAGTTGCCACGGTATCCGCTGGCAATGACGAAGAAATCGGTCAGATGATCGCATTGGCGATGGATAAAGTCACCAAAGATGGCGTGATCACCGTCGAAGAATCCAAATCCCTCACCACCGAACTCGAAGTCGTCGAAGGGATGCAGATCGATCGCGGCTATATCTCCCCCTACTTCGTCACAGACAACGAACGGATGATCGTCGAGTTTGAAAACCCGGCAATCCTGATTACCGACAAAAAAATCAGTTCCATCCAAGATCTCGTCCCCATCCTGGAAAAAGTAGCCCGCGCCAGCAAACCCCTCTTAATCATCTCTGAAGATGTCGATGGCGAAGCCTTGGCAACCCTGGTGGTGAATAAAGCACGGGGTGTCTTGAACGTCGCCGCTATCAAATCCCCTGGATTTGGCGAACGCCGTAAAGCGATGTTGCAAGATATCGCCGTCCTCACCAATGGTCAGATGATTTCCGAGGAAATTGGTCTGAGTCTGGATACCGCCACCCTGGATATGCTGGGAACTGCCCGCAAGGTGACCATCACCAAGGAAAGCACCACCATTGTGGCCGATGCCGATGACAAAAACAAAGAAGCGATTCAAATCCGCATCGGTCAAATTCGCAAAGAATTAGACAGAACCGATTCGGACTACGACAAAGAAAAACTCCAAGAACGGATCGCCAAACTCGCCGGGGGTGTCGCGGTGATTAAAGTGGGCGCTCCTACGGAAACTGAACTGAAAGAACGCAAACTGCGGATCGAAGACTCCCTGAATGCGACTAAAGCAGCAGTGGATGAAGGCATCGTCCCCGGTGGCGGGACCACCCTGATTCATTTGGTGCGCAAAATTGAGGGCCTCAAAGCCAGTCTCAATGATGAAGAAATCCTCGGGGCTGATATCGTCGCCAAAGCCTTAGAAGCACCTGTGCGTCAAATTGCAGATAACGCCGGTGTTGAAGGAAGCGTTGTTGTTGAAAAGGTGCGGGAAAGTGCCTTTAATGTGGGCTACAACGCGCTGACGGGTGAGTATGTGGATATGATTGCCGCAGGCATTATCGACCCGGCTAAAGTGGTGCGATCGGCTTTGCAGAATGCCGCTTCGATCGCCAGCATGGTCCTGACTACGGAAGCCCTGGTTGTTGAGAAACCTGAACCGGGTGGTGCTATGCCTGACATGGGCGGCATGGGCGGAATGGGCGGCATGGGCGGCATGGGCGGCATGGG
>NZ_JAFLQW010000457.1 GCF_017313335.1 Phormidium pseudopriestleyi FRX01
AAATCTGCCGTCAGTTCCTCAAACTTAGCCCGAGTCAAGGTCGTATCTAAGTGCTTCGGACCTTCCTGAGTTGCCGTGATAAAGGGCAGGTTGATTTCCGTTTGAGTCACGCTAGAGAGCTCAATTTTGGCCTTTTCAGCCGCCTCAGTCAACCGTTGCAACGCTTGCTTATCCTTGCGCAGCTCGATTCCTTCTGCCTTGCGGAATTCTTCAGCGAGGAAATCCACAATTTTCTTATCGAAATCATCCCCACCCAAGTGGGTATCTCCAGAAGTGGCAAGCACTTCAAACACACCGTCACCCACTTCTAAGATGGAGACGTCGAAAGTCCCACCGCCTAAGTCAAACACCAGAATGGTTTCGTTACTCTTCTTGTCTAACCCGTAAGAGAGAGAGGCGGCAGTCGGTTCGTTGATGATCCGCAACACTTCAATCCCGGCAATTTTCCCGGCGTCTTTCGTCGCTTGACGCTGAGAGTCGTTGAAATAGGCGGGAACTGTAATCACCGCTTGGGTCACTTTTTCACCGAGATAGCTGCTGGCATCATCCACCAGTTTCCGCAGCACTTGAGCGGAAATTTCTTCGGGAGCATATTGCTTGCTTAAGGCAGGGCAATCGAGCTTAACGTTGCCATTGATATTGAGGACTTTATAGGAAACCTCGGTGGTTTCGTGAGTGACTTCGCTATGTTTGCGTCCGATGAACCGCTTCACGGAATAGAAGGTGTTTTCCGGGTTCATCACCGCTTGACGCTTGGCGATTTGACCGACGAGGCGATCGCTGTTTTTCGTGTAAGCGACTACCGAAGGCGTCGTGCGGAAGCCTTCTGCGTTCGCAATCACGGTGGGTTTACCCCCTTCCATTACGGCGACGCAAGAGTTTGTGGTTCCTAAGTCAATTCCAACTACTTTACCCATTAGGGATGTTTTACTCCAATTATTACTAACAAAGGGTTTGGGCTGATTTAGCCCGGTTTATTTGGGCGATCGGAGCAACTGCACGAGGGCAGTTTTTCCAGATTGAATATTTTTTAAGCCTACCAATCTATATGGTGTGGGCGTTTGGGCTTCTATTGAAGGGGAGGTTACCGAACCTCATTAGGGACGGTTTACCGAGAAAGCAGGCTGACAGGGTGTTTTTATGGGCCGATCGCTGATGATTTTTGGGTCTATACCATCCGGTTGGCGATCGCCCCATCTTCCCCCCACTGTCCTTGAATCCTCCCTGAATCCATTGCCCCCCGATTTGGGGTGAACAGATTTACCCTCGGGTTTGCCCATAAGTCTCTTAACAGTTCCCCCTCACTCCCAGGGATTTTCTCCTCAGTTTTCTGTGCGGTTAGATCCTGGTTCTGTTCCACCGGCATCATTGGGGTGAGCTTAGATTTGAGTTCATTGATGTTCTCATCGGGTTTCCTCTCCTAAATAAGAATGAATTTTAAAATCGGTAGAGTGGGCAGAATCGGGTTTTATCGAAACAGTGGGCGATTAAAACACCGATAAAATTTTATATACCCTTGGGAAACTCCCGGGTTTTATCCCTGTTTTTTGTGGAGTTATGTTGCATATTTCGAGTGGGTTACTTCTCTCTAATGTAGGTTAACGAACACTCTATTAACCAGGGGGTAAACCGTAAGAAGACTGTTGTATTTGCCGCCGATGGGCGAAAATTTTTCAACCCTCATTCCAGTTTGACCCTGACTCTAGGATAGGAAAATCTCGGTTTACACTCAGGGGGGCAAACCGTAAGAGGACTGTTGTATTTGCCGTCAAAATCTATCTCGGCGGTTGATGGAGATAAAAAATGGCAATACAAACCCCTCCGAGTTTCAGTAACTCGGAGGGTTCAAATCAGCAAAACACTAATTTAGTTGCTAACCACGCCCTTTGCGGATGGGCGTACCGCAGGGATAAGTAGCTACAGACGCGGGTCTTTCAGAAACGGTGGGGACGGTTTGTTCAGATTTTTTAGCTTGCGCCAATTGGTAGTCTAATTGCAGTTTGGTTAACATTTCCTGGCGGCGATCGTACAGTCGCTTGAGGGAACGAGGGGGACACTGATTCATCACATAAGCGGTGAGAATCGGCAGGGCGATCGTGCTGTCGGTGTAGCAAACTACTGTATTGGGCAGTTCATTGGGATCGACTTTGCCCCAGCTTACGGCTTCAGATGGGGTGGCCCCAGATAAACCGCCGGTATCGGGACGGGCATCGGTAATCTGGATGAAATAGTCATGCCCCCGTTCTTCTAACCCGAGGACCTCGTGAATTTGGGGTTGGGTTTGCAGGAGGAAGTTTTTGGGAGAACCACCACCGAGAATGAACGCGGCACTTTCTCCGGGGAAGTCTTGGTTGGAGTCTCGGGCACCATAGGCGATCGCCGTCGTTTCGTTCACATCGATCGCCGGATCAATCATCAGTTCCGACCCTTCTAGGGCGATCGCTGCCACATTCATCCCGATCGAGCTATCTCCCGGGGACGAGGTATAAATCGGCACCCCGCACTCATACGCCGTTGCCAGCAAGCAGGAATGTTTTACTCCGCGCTGCTTTTCAATTTCACTGACATATTTTCCCAGCAGATAGTGAAATTCTGCCGTTCCCATGCGCTTCTGAAACGGTTCGGCTCGCAAAATGCTCCGAATAAAGGCATCGGTTTCTAACAACACATCATAGTCAAAAATGATGTCGTAGATTCGGATATTACCTTCTTCCCGCAGCTTGATGTCATCCACGAACGGATTTCCTGCATAGAGGTTTAATCCCAGTCCGTAATGGATATCATGATACAGATTTGCCCCGGTACTGATGATGTAATCAATAAAGCCGTTACGGATCAGCGGTGCTAAGGCACTGACCCCAAATCCCGCCGGAGTCATCGCCCCAGATAGGCTCAGTCCCACTGTCACCCCCTCGCGCATCACCTTTTGCGTCAGCAGGTGACAAATTTCCCGCAACCGAGCGGAATTATAAGCCGTGAAGTAACCATCAATTAAGTCCACGACGCTCACGTTCTCGGTCATGGGGGCGGGTGCAATTTTGCGATCGCTCATTTGAGACATTTTTCTACTCCAAACGGTTGAAATACAGGGCATAGTAGCCTTAGCAGACCAAGCGACTAAGGCGATTGACTATGTTCTTTTCGTGAATATTTAAGTGCATTGACATCACTGCCCCAGGTGAAGGATTAAGTCAGGTTCCTTTGAACCGACCTCATCCCTAGGCAGTGGCTGGAGATCTCAACCGAAGGCTCTATCCCGCAAGCATGACGCTTAATGAGTGGATATGACAGATGTTTCGTTCATCTGATGCGAGTTTCTCTGTCATGAATCTGCTCCATTTTTGATAGAGCTAGGGCAGGACAAATCCAGCTTGTTTAGAGACGTTTATCGTCAATCGCCTCATTGTCAAAATTTTGTGGGTCTATAACCCCGACCGACCTAGTTTGCGGACTCGTCAAGACTTAGGGCCTTGACAGCAGCTTGTAAAGAAGCTTCAGAAGTACCGAGGGCAAACCTTATCTAACAGGCCGATCGGACCATACTAGGCGCTTCACATCGATCAGTCCAGGACAGCGCCGGGTCGCAATGCCGTTTACGCTTCAACTGCATATCCAGATACCAGAGGCCACGCCAAGGGTAGCCAGTTAGAGCAAAGAGTTTCAACGTTGTTATGCAACCTCTCTTGGAAGACAACATTTTCACTCTACTCTAGCACTAAAATTCCAGGGCTGAAATCTGGAAATTGAGTTTTTTTAGCGAATTTCTGCCTTTAGGCTTAAATAACATAAGGTTATCTACTTTTTTTGCATTTTTTCGGCTTTTCAGAGGCTTAAAGCTCTGGGTTGAGCCGTAGGACTCAACAAACAGCGGATAGTCCGGGCCCAAATGAAGGGTGGACAATGGGAGGGGCGGTTGGGACCTGGGTTTTTCTGGAAATTCCCCATAGGTTAGCGGGGTTGGGTTGGCATTTCCTTGGGTTGAAATGGGGTCTCGGATGCTTACAAGAGTAGGTTTTTTACGAACGATCCCCGGACCTTGCCAAGGAGAGGGAACTGTCGCTGGAGTTAATAGTAAGGCGAATCACCATAAACGTAAAAAACCTAATGAGGACCCCACCCTAACCCGGACCGATGCC
>NZ_JAFLQW010000100.1 GCF_017313335.1 Phormidium pseudopriestleyi FRX01
CCCGGACCTTGCCAAGGTCCGGGGACCGTTCGTAAGGCAAATCACTATGAGCGTAAAAAACCTACTCTTGTAAGCCCGCCCCTTCTCCCAAAAAGGGAGAAGCCCTCACCCTAAATCCCTCTCCCAAAGGGGGAGAGGGATTTAGGGTGAGGGCTGCTTTCATTGGGATGCTCCCTTTGGAATAGCTGTTGATTGAATTGCGAACATGGAAAACGACTGAAGAACGGGAGGATTTAGGGGGGAGATTGGGGTTGTTTTTGGGAGACTGCTTTGAGCTTGGAGTAGAAATCTGAGGAGGTTTCTTGGGGGGTGAACTGGTGGATGGGACTGTTGTTGACGATCGCCTCTGATGATTCCTCCGTCTGTGGTTCCTCAATGGCGGTGGCGGATTCAGAGGAGGGTTTTAAGTCAGTGAATGTGGGTTTTGGGTTACGGATAGGCTGAAGTTGAGGGAGATCGAGCCAGAGGTCCCCGAGTAAATCATCGGAGTGGGGTGCGATCGCCTCGGGTATCCCTGTAGTTCCCGTCTCTTCCATCCCTGGATTGCGGGTCTGGTGGGGTGAGTTTGAGGGGAGTTGGGCCTCTTCTAGGTCAATGGGAGAGAGTTCCGGTGATAACGGATCTGACTCCTGGGAACCGGGCAGTGCAGGGATAGGGGCTTCGGAGTCCGGTGGGGCAGAATTATCCTCGGGAGTGGCGATCGCCGAGGTTTCTAATACAGCACTCTGGGGGAGATGGTGGCGAGATGTTTCTCCTTCCAAGGGCCGGACATCGGAACTGGGAATCGCCCTGGGGAATACCCCAGTTTGGGATACTTCCGTCAACCCCTGTGTAGATGTCATTTTCTGTGCTGTGTCTGCTCTAGTCCAACCTTTCGGCAGTTGACTGGAGACTAACCGTTCAAATTCATGATTGAAATGATAGAGGGCCTGATTTCGGCGTTTCCAACAGGCTAAAATATGGGTCACGGACAGGGCTTTATACCGTCCTTGATATAAAGCCTCAATAGTACCTAGACGCACCCAAGCTGCCGGATACTCTAGGAGCCATTCGGCAATCAATTCCCCGGTGCTGTAGCCGCCGAGATCGAAGCTATAGTGAGTCAGCAGTGCCGCTGCACTCTCCGATGCAGTATCCTGGGCCGCTTTGTTCATTCTTGATTGCCTACCGGGGATCCCCTATTTTCTCTACCATGCCCGCGTTTGACCACTGGTGATGGTCTATCAATCCTACATCTGCGATCGCCCCTAGCAACAGCTTTTGATATCCCAATCCCGGAAATCCTCGGGAGACTCTTCCCCAAAGGATTTTCTGGATAAAATTACTGGAGTGACTTCTCCCTTGGGAGGTTACGGTTGTTTCTTCCCCCACAGAATCAAAAGAGTCACGCTTTCACCCCACGGGGTCCCGCGATGCCCTCAAGGGGAGGCCACAACGGTGCGATCGCGTCCCTCTTTTTTGGCCAGATACAGGGCGGCATCAGCGGCTTTAATCACGTCATTCCCCTCGGTCCCGCAATCAGGACAGGCGGCTACCCCCAGCGATATGGTAATCTGATCCAGGGTTTGACCGCGATGAGTAATTTTCAACTCCTTGATCCCTTGGCGCAGAACCTCGGATCGGAGGGCGGCATCTTCTAAATCCGCATCTGGGAAAATCAGAGTCAACTCCTCCCCGCCATAGCGACAGGCAATGTCTGAGGTGCGGACATGGGTTTGCAAATAGGTTCCGAGTTCTCGCAAAACGGCATCCCCGGCATCATGACCGTAGGTATCGTTAAATTGCTTAAATCGATCCACATCAATCATCACCACTGCCAGCGATCGCTTAGTTCGCAAAGCGCGATGAATCTCGCGATTCAACGATTCTTCCAAATATCGCCGGTTAAATAACCCAGTCAGGGGGTCGCGAATACTCTGCTGGTGCAGGGTTTCGCGCAGTTTTAAGTTAGCCAGGGCCAAAGACACTTGTTCGGAAACAGTCCGCGCTAATTGGCGCTTCCCGGGGGTTAGATATCTCTCGTCTTCACTGGCTAAGTACAGAATTCCCAAGGTTTCTCCTTGAGCAATCATCTGCACGCATAGGGACTGGGCTGGGTTATGATTCGAGTGAATATGTTTGCAAGCTAATCCGGCATTGGTGCGATCGATCCAATGCAGGCGGCCTCTACGCAATGCCCAACAGTCACTCGGGGAAAACAGGGTATGGGTCGGCAGTTCATCCCCCCACTTTGCCATTGCCTCTACTAAATTTTTGGACTCATTCATCATGAAGACAGCACCAGAGGTCCCCGGAAATAACGGTTGCAGGAGGGTGTCTAGGGCTTTGTAGGCCTCGTCTACACTAAAACAGGCTTGTAGAAATTCGTTCATCTGCCCCAGCATATCCATCTCTTGGTTCCGCAGTTCCAGTTCGCTGATCCATCCCTTCAGGTTGACATTGGCTTGTTGCAACTCCTCTTCTGCTCGTTTACGAGAGGTTATATCTGTGGCGGTCCCCAGAATCTGATTGGGTAAGCCTTCGGCATTTCTGGAAAAGACCATATCTCGGCTAATAAACCACCGCCAGCGATCTTGGGCGTCTTTGAGCCGATATTCCATTTCTAGGATTTCTTCCTCTTTGAGGAGGATACGTTCTTGGAAATGTTCGGTGACCTGGGCTACATCATCAGGATGCAAAATTTCTTGAAAAATGTTCTCTCCAATTTCCTCAATCTGTTCTGGGGTATAGTCCAAAATTTCCCCAATCGACCGATTTTGATAAACATTTCTCTCCTGCACTAGGTCATAAATGTACAGAATATTCGGAGTTGTTTCAGCGATTCTCTGAATAAATCTTTGGCTAGATAGCAGTTCCGTTTCGGCCTGTTTACGTTCTTGAATTTCCCGTTGTAATTGCTCATTGGCTGCTTTTAATTCGGCAGTGCGTTCTTGGACTTTTATTTCTAATTCATCTTTGGCTTCTTGTAATTCAGCTTCGGCTCGACTGGCGCGGGCAAGTTCGCTTTGCGCTTGGTGAAATAGGGTGGATTGATTGATGGCGATCGCCACCTGGGTTGCCAATTTTTCTAAAAAGTCAATTTCTGAGGGGTTCCATTTTCTGCGATCGAGACAGTGGTGGGCAATCAGCAATCCCCATAACTCTTCCCCTTGCAAAATTGGCACGACTAAATTAGCCCGAACCTGAAACTGTTCTAAAAACTGGATGTGGCAGGGGGTTAAATTGGCATTGTAAATATCATCGATTGCTTTAGTATTCCCTTGTTGATACCAGTCTAGGGCTATTTCCTCAAAACAAATATCTTGAATGGTTTTACCTAAAATTGAAAGGTGTTTATCCCGCGCCGATTCAACTTCGACCTTTCCACTCCAATCCGGGCCAAATTGATAAATAATCACCCGGTCCGTTTTTAAAAGCTGTCTGACTTGGGATACCGTCGTATTCAGAATCTCATGAAGATTCAACGATTCCCGAATTCTGAGGGCAATTTTATTCAGCAGCCGTTCTTTGGATGCCTGTTCATGCAGTTTTGCCGTGCGAAGGTTGACTTCTCTTTCTAGTTGAATATTACGACTATGCAACAATTCGACTTTTTCAGCTTGGAGTTTCCACACTTTTTGTTCTAATCCATGAATCACGCTATACAGTTGACTTGGGTCTAGGGTTTGCATTAAAATTTCCGGAGTGATAATCCCTAGGAGTTCCCCTTGATTTCCACAAATAACTAAGCGTTCAACCCGCTGTCGCTGCATTTGTTGATGAGCCGTCCAGACAGATTCCTGATGGTTTAAACACAACAGGGGTACACTCATTACATCTCCCACTTGGATCTGCTCTAGGTCGAGTTCTAAAGCCATAAAAGACAAAATATCTCGTTCGGTGATCACTCCCACAGGTAAGGAAAATGAGGGGGGGTTCATGTCCGCTTGATCCGATGACGGTTCTATGTTTTCTGTGATAATAATAGAGGCCACTCGGTATTCAGCAATTAAATGAGCCGCTTCCAGGAGAGAGGCGGTCGGGGGGATGTGAATGATATCGGTTGCCATCACTTCTTCCACCCGTTTTCCCTTGAGTAAATCTGCCGGTTTAATAACTTTGCGAATGCTATCGAGAGTGACAATTCCTTGGACATTTCCGGTTTCGTCTAATAAGGGAAGATGGCGAATTTTATGACTTCTAAATAGTTTTAAAATGCTGAAAATATCCCTAAATTCTGTCTCTTTCAGGGTGATAATATTCTCATTCATAACATCCCGAACAGTCAGGGATTTTAAGTCAGTTTTTTTCGCTCCGAGTCGGACAAAATCCCATTCGGTTAATAGGCCAAC
>NZ_JAFLQW010000447.1 GCF_017313335.1 Phormidium pseudopriestleyi FRX01
CCTTAGCGAGTTCCATATCCATCACAGGTAGGCCAGGGACGGTGAAATTGGCATAACCTTTAAACAGTTTTTGCGTTTCTGGGAATTTAAGCGTAGCGCTAGAATCCCCGATCAAGGCTCTTGTCAATATTTCATTTTGATTAAACCCATCCAGTGCACGGATATCCCCAGTCGGGTCTATCGAAAAATTTAGGTGACGCATAAGTTCTAGCCTTTAGCCGAATAGATTGGATTTATTAGAGTAGTGCGATCTATAAGCTTACTTGAGCCGGATCCACTTCAATGTAACGAAGCAAAACGCGATCGCGAAGGTGCCCGGTGATTTTTCTCAACACTGGCAAACTTACCCCTGAGCTTGAAAGATTTGTAATCAGAGTCCGTCGGGTTGAGTGAGTTGCGATGCCTCGCGCTTCTAACCCGGCCCGGGCAACTGCCAGACGAAACCAGCGATCGGCTGCCTGAAAAGTGACGTGCTTACTGGGGAACCGAGCGCGGGGTCAAAGCCAATCGCTCCCCGGCCGGTGGAATCTTTCAAGTTCATCTCTTAAGAGAGGGTGTACCGGGACTTGCCGAGTCGTGCGGGTGAGGTAGGGTGATGCGGGGCGAGTAGAGGCACGGAAAGTTATCTCAGTTTGGGGGGGTCCGATGAGTTGACTCATCGTAACAGTCCCTCACCCGTAATTGCACGATCGCACCCCATCTTTCCCCGGTGAATCGGGCGATCGATAAAAGCAATCTATGGGAATGGTTCGATATTTGCTTAAATATCCGGGCATAATCTGAATCCGATAAGATTTCGGCTTGTCCGAAACGATTGTTTTTAGCCATTAGTTAAGTTTATCTTTTCACCGAAAAAGGTCCACAAGTTACACTATAATCATTTGAAATATCTTAAAACATCGCCTACGCCCTATTATTCATAGGTGTTTCCGGCTTTTGAGATAACTCTAAATTTTAGCCAAAAGTTACACTTGAATCCGGAAAAATTGACAGCTAGACTAAGAAGAGAGAAACCGAACCTTAGTAGGTGAGAAGGATGGACAATGAAGATAAAAAGATTTTAAATTGCCGTTTTACCTTACTGCACTCAGCAATTGAGGAACTGGCCCGGTTCAGACGCAACGAATATGACGGATTGATTTTGAGGATTGAATCCCTGGAATCAAAAATGCATGAAGCTCACTTAAGCTCCCAGTTCCAAGGGGGAATCTATGGCGGTATTTCTGGAATTCTGACCAGCCTGTTTTTCATGGCCTTTCTGTACTTTTCAAGGAATAACTAGATGCCGTGGTGTGATCATGACCCTGGGAATAGCGATGACCCACCCCCACCCCCACCCCCACCTTCACTTGATTGCGATGTTTGCGGATTTTTGCGCTCAACCTATGACTTGGTTTTAGCTCAATCCTCTGCATTAACAAGGGTCGAGGGAAAAATCGATTTAATGGCCCAAGATATAGGCGTCTATTTAAAACCTCAATTTAACTGGCTCTTTGAAATCGGTGACAAATGTGATGACCCTCAAATTAAGAGCTACTCAGGGAGTGGTAAAGGTTTACCCGCAATGGGTTTAATGCTCGCTCACATTTCTCGAATGCTAGAAGTCTTGAGAAAATCCAATTGTGAAAAAGAAGCCATTGCAGCTATTCCAGAGCATTGGCCGATTAAACCTGAGTCGAAGAGACCTCAATTAGTGTTACTTTGTGCTGAAGAAAAAGAAGACGGGTCTCTGGGTTCAGCTAAATATCCAATAGCAATTCCTCACTATCGCTATTCAAATCCTCAGACTACTCCACCTTTTATCTATTTTAATAAGGGGTCAATTCAAGGGGTGTTAGTCCTAAAAAACAATAGCAAAGTAATAATTTATGCCTCTACCATTAACGAAGCTAAACGAATATTGCGGGCCATTTCAAGCCATATCGACCCGGCATATATAGCAGAATTTTCCCCTAAAATTGGCCCGATAGCAGGCACGGGTTTTCCAGCAAAAACAGTGTATCCCAAGTACGCAAAATACTTTAGTAAGGGTGCGGTAAAGAGGCAACTTGACTGGGTTGTAGCATTTTCTCATGAATCTTAAAAAACATCGTACCTTAACCCTCGATAGGCGGTTGACTTACCGTTTATCCCTTTTTGATGAAATTTTTACGGTATAGTTATGAAGAGAAAGAAGGGGGTGCAGAGAAAGGCTATCTGGTGATGGAATTCCATTGGAATTTTAATAGCGTTCCAATGACCCGCGTGAGGCTCACTAATGGCCCGCGTGAGGCTCACTAATGGCCCGCGAAAGGCTCACGAAAGGCTCACGAAAGGCCCGAGAGAAGCCCGCGAGATGCTCACGAAATGCCCTTGAGAAGCTGGTAAAATGCTTATTGCTATCAATGAAGCTGATAAAAATAGGCTTATTTTCTTCAAAAGCATACCAAAAATAACGAGGACTCTATGGCTCTAAGAGACGGACCTTTACCCGGCTATTACGTTGAAGCAATCACGGGAATTCTTAAGGATAAGACAGCCAGCAATCAGACCGAAGTTGATAACGATCTCTGCTTTATCAAAGATTATGTTGCTCAGTGGCTAGGGCTGTCTATTGCAACCCCTCGCGTTGGAGTATTCAACAATACAAATAACTCTAACCAGGTAAATGCAGGGAAGGAATTTGCTATCAAGGGGCAAAGAGGAAGTTACCAATATAAAATCCTCCTTATCCCGGCGACGCCAATCCCGGTATCCTATTACGATCCGAGCACGGGTGCGTTGGTAAGTGAAAGTATTCCCCGAAATAGCGTCTCTATCTCCCTATCTAGGACGATTGGAGTTGCTTTTCTTCGAGCATGGCTTATCAACAAGGTAGGCGCGGGGGTAAGGGTGAAATTGTTGAAACAGCGGCAACTAAAATCATGGGGATTGTCACGCCGTGGGATAGAAAATACATTTGGCGTACCCCGCTTATTCCTACTCCCGTTTTTGATGGCTTAGAGACTAATGTTTACTTAACCAGCAACCAGAACTCTGTGGGCGCTGGCACTGGCAGCCCCGCCCCCGCCCCTACGCCGTAATCTCTCAATTAGTTTTGGTCCGATGTTTTGGACAGGACCGAGCCCGTTTGCTCCCTTGTTTAATCAACAAGTCAGGGCGCGGGCATTATTTTTCAAATTAGTTAAAGCCTAAAAAAAGGGGAAGTTTTATGAGCTTAAAGCCCTTAATCCCCTCAAGTTTAAAGCTAGGAACCGGGGAGGATTTTAAAGCGCTAAGTCAAGATGAAAGATGGCAGCACTTGCTAACTGAAAACTTCAATTTACTCACCCCTACTAATTCCCTAAAGTTAGGCAGGGTAGCAAAAAAAACTCATAGCTTGGATTTCAATGAAGCCGATTGGTTTGTTGATTTTGCGGATAAAAAGAATCTTATTGTGCGGGGTCACCTGATGGTTTCGGGGCGCTCTATCCCAGAGTGGTTAAAGGATATGGAATCTCGACAATTTTCTGCAACGATAAAAGATTACATTGTTCAGACGATGAGAAGATACCCAAAAATAATTGATTGGGACGTTGGTGGAGAAGCGTTTGAAGATAACGGAAATTTAAGAGCAACAATTTTAAGTTATCATCTAGGAGCCAATTGGATACAGCTTTGTTTACTTTGGGCAAAAGAAGCTCGACCGGATGCCAGACTTTTTTACTCAGAGTTTAAAATTAACAGACTAACTAAGCAAAAAAGCGTCTTGAAATTGATAGAATATTGCCGCGTTGAATCGATACCCTTGGATGGAATATCGGTACAGTTACACCATAATGTTGCAGGAACTCTAAAGTTACTGGGATTAAAAGGTTTTTTGCGTAAGATTCAAGATAGAAAGCTCGTAACTCAATTTACCGAAATCAGCCTATGGAATCATTCCCCCTCTCCGGTACGGGTTGAGTTACGAGCTCATGCGATCGCGTTCAATGAGTTGTTACGCATGGCCCTTGTCATGGGAATCGACACTTTCAACGTTTGGGGCGCTACAGACCGCTATGCATGGCGCTTGGACGAGCGATCACCCTTTCTATTTGACTCTGAGTATTAGCCTAA
>NZ_JAFLQW010000197.1 GCF_017313335.1 Phormidium pseudopriestleyi FRX01
CCCCGAAAATATTGGATTTTGCTGTTGGTTTTGCCGTTTATGTGGTTGCTGTTTAATGCGGTGACTGTCACCGCACAATCGGCGAGACATTATACGGATTTGGAGTTTCTACCGGCTCCGGAAATTGTGTTACCACCTTTCGATCGCTTTGAGCTAGAGAATGGCATGGTGGTGTATTTGATGCAGGACCGGGAACTGCCTTTAGTTTCGGGGACTGCTTTAATTCGCACCGGCGATCGCTTTGAACCTGGGAATCAAGCTGGACTCGGACAAATTTTGGGTCAAGTGTTGCGGACTGGGGGAACAAAGTTACATTCCCCGGATGAATTAAATGAGTTGCTAGAACGTCGCGCTGCTTCGGTAGAAACCGGGGTGGATACTACCTCAGCATCGGCTAGTTTTAATGCCTTAAGTCAGGATTTGGATGAGGTGTTTGGACTGTTTGCTGAAGTGTTAAGAATTCCGGCATTTGCTCCGGTGCAAATTGAGTTAGCTAAACGCCAACAAGCTGGGGCGATCGCCCGTCGGAATGATTCCCCCAGTACAATCGCCTCTCGGGAATTCCCAAAGCTGATTTATGGGGAAAATAGCCCCTATGCTCGGACTATAGAATATGAAACCTTGAGCAATATTTCTCCGTCCGATGTGGTCCAATTTTACCAGCGCTATTTCCATCCCAATAACATGATTTTGGGGATTGTGGGAGATTTTGAAACTGCTGAAATGAGATCGCTGATTGAGCAGAAATTTGGCGATTGGAAACGCGATACAACCGTCGGTCAAAATATTCCGGCTTTATCCCCAACTTCTCAAGCAAAACAAAAGGGTATCTTTTTTGTTGAACGTTCTCAATTAACCCAAAGTACGATTCAAATTGGTCATTTGGGTGGGGAGTTAAATAGTCCTGATTATCCGGCGTTGTCTGTGCTCAATGGGGTAATGAATGGATTTGGGGGACGGTTATTTAATCAGGTGCGATCGCGCGAAGGATTAGCCTATTCGGTATATGGCGTCTGGAGTCCCCGTTTCGATTATCCGGGAATGTTTATAGCGGGGGGTCAAACGCGATCGGAGGCAACGGTGCCTTTTATTCAGTCAGTATTTCGAGAAATTGAACGAATTCGCATGGAACCGATTACTGCGGAAGAGTTAAAATATGCTCAAGATACCACCCTCAATTCCTTTATCTTCAATTTCGCCGACCCGAGTCAAACCTTGTCCCGGTTAATGCGATATGAATATTATGGATATCCCGAGGATTTTATCTTCCAATATCGCCGTGGAGTGGAAGAAACCACGATTGAAGATGTGCAGCGAGGGGCGCAGAAATATTTAAACCCGGATCAGTTGGTTACTTTAGTGGTGGGGAACGCGACGGAGATTAACCCTCCATTGAGTAGTCTCACACCTGATACTACGGTGACTTCAATTGACATTAGCATTCCCGAACCATCGAGAAGTTAATTCCTGATTAGTGGTGGCGATCGCATGAGGGATTCTGCTAACTTCTTTACGCGAAAAGAATAACGACTGAAGTCGTTACTACAAACATTGGAAAGTTCTTTCTGATTGTTTGTAGTAACGACTTCAGTCGTTTCTTATCCAGACTTGTGAGATTTAGGTTTTTTCCGAGGAGGATTCTGCTTTGGGGGAAGGGTTGCCGCCAGTTTAGCCAATTCACCAGCAATAAACGCATCCGGTGACTCGACTGCCTCTGATGCAATCCCCAGGCGGAGGAAGTCTTTCCAGACGGGTTCACAGAGCAAATTGAGGGCGATCGCGCCATCTTGATCGGCAATGACAGCCATCACCTGCCGCCATGTTTCGCACAAGCTATCCAGTTCCGGGGAATCTGGGGTGAACTCAGATAGCTGGGAAAGTGCCTGGGGGAAGCTAGGGGAATCCGGGGACATTTGCTGCGATCGCAAGCCCTGACAAGCAATTTTCAGCCAAATCGAGAGTAATTCCAGCCACCCCCTATCCTGAATCTGCTGTAAGGCGGTTTCTGCCATGCCTAGCGCACCCCAGATACTTAGGGAGAGAGTAGCGAGGGACTCATCTTGAGTAGTAATCGCCTGCTGCCAGAAGGTTTCGGCGCGTTGTTGAAATTGAGTAGAGAGGAAATCATCCGCTTCGCTGACAATTTCTGGGAGGGTGACTTGATAGAAACTTTCCCCCTGTGGCAGGCGATCGCCTCCAGAAGTTAGCCAATTGTGAGCGCTACAGACATAAATCTGGCGATCGATGACCACTTCTTGGGCGTGAGACTGTTCCAATTCGACAATTTGTATAGCGGATAGTCCTTCTGCTGTTTTTATCTCGGCCAATTTCATCAGCCATTCGGGAAAAATTGGCTGAGTTTCTGCTGCTTCCTCTGGTACAGTTCCCTGTCCCATTAAAATCCAAACGCCGCGCTTGACAAGAGTTTCTAATCCTTGCAACAGGCGATAATCTATCCCTTGTTCTGGGAATTTAGGAGAATAGATTAAAACCTGATGAGTTGCGGTTTTGAGGAGTTCTAAAACTTGGGTCTGAATCTGACTCTCAGGGATTAAAATTGCACTGCCGCTTATTGCTGCTTGTCGGACTTGTTCCAGTCTAGCTGCAACGGCTGAATTCTCCCGTGGGAAACTTTTCTCACCATTGGTAGAACTGATTTCAAACAACTCCGTTAGGGAGATTTTTCCCTCAGATTGAAGCATTTCTAGCCAAAGAGTGGCGGATTCAAGTAACTGCTGTCCCCGTCTGAATTGCAGAGTTAAGCGCTGATTTAAAGTGTCAAAAATGGCAAACAGTGCCACTGCTTGCCAGCGAGTTTCGGGTGGTTCGGCGATTTGAAAGGCGGTGACTTCTTGGCCGGATTCGGGACAGTGGAACCCCAATCCCTGAGAGTTTAGGAGTTGCTGAACTTCAGTCAGGGTTAAGGAGTCTACGGGTTGGAGGCGGCTGTTCAGGGGGAGAAAATCGCCTAAATTGGGGATGTTTAAGACGGATTCGCGGAGGGGATTTGGGTCAAAGGCGATCGCCTCTAGTAAAGGGTCGGCGATCGCATAGAGGGGGTGAAGTTCTGGCGGTTGTGGGACGGACCCTTTTTCATAAAAGGTTCGACCTTCCGGGGTGAGTTGAATGGAACCGCCTGGGAGAACATTTAGGGTATTTAATGCCTGGAGATTGGCGGTGGTACTTCTGACAAAAATTGGGTCCAAACCGAGGACTTGGGCGAGTTCAAATTCGGTGGGTGCAGGGGTAATTTCTATGCTGGCCCGGAGGATAAATTCTTCTAAAACATTGAATTTTCGAGGGGCAGTTACGTTTAATTCTATGCCGGTTTGAATCAGACCATATCGGAATTGACGGGCGGCAATTACTGATAATCCTGGACTGGTTTTTTCCAGTTTGTTCACCCCGATTTGCAGGGAGGAATCAATGGGTTTAGGGGAGGATTCGAGAAACATCAATTAGACCTCCTTGATGACGGACAACATTAGAAACTTCAGAATAAATTCGGCCCACTTCTCCATGATGATGGGCGAATAATTCATGACATCCGACGATAACGAGTAATTCCCGGGCGCGAGAAAAGGCTACATTGACCCGTTCAGATTTTTTCGCAAATCCGACTTTTCCTTCGGAATTGTTGCGAACCATACTGACAATAATAACGGACCGTTCCATGCCTTGAAATTGGTCAACGGTTCCGGTGCGAATCTGCAAGGATGGGAAGCGATTGCCTTCCAGGATTCTCTCTTCAATTCGGTTGAGTTGAGCGCGATAAAAGGTGATAATGCCGATTTCTTTGGGGGGATGACCCTGGGCGATTTTTTCGGACCAAGTTGTTTCCATATCCTGACATAACTGCTCGATCGCCTCAATTTCTTTGGGATTAATAAAGGATGTGCCTTCTTTGCGTTCGCCAAAGGTGGAGTCTTGGGGCATTTTCACCCATATCAGGTGTTGGTGTTCTTGAATGATGGCACTATCCAGATGATGTTTTCGGGCTTTATCCGGGTCTAAAATGCCACATTGGAGACGGCGATCGTAAAATTGATTAATCGCGCCCATGATGTTCGGATGCATCCGATATTGAATGGTCAGCATGGTTTTAATAGCATCGGGTGCCGCATCAAATTGGAGTTTAAAGAAGGAGTCTTCCAAAAATTGTAATGCATCTTTACTGCTTCCCATTTCAACAGCGATATCTTCAATGGTATCGTCATTCAGCATGGGAGGTAACTGACAGCGATCGCCCACTAAAACTAACCGTTTTGCTTTGAGGGCGGGGATTAATAATTCCGGTGGTGTGCATTTGCTGACTTCATCGATAATCACCACATCAAACTTATTAAATTCTTCGGAAAAGTCTCGACGCGCTGCTTGCACACAGGTAATCCCAATAACATTGGCATTGTCCAGATAAATTTGTCGCAATTCCGTGCGGTCCTGTTCCGAGGGATGGCGAAGTTTGTCAATCCAATCTTGGACTAAATTCTGATAGCGATTGAGATACTGTTCTTCATGATTTCCTGCCTGTTCCCAGGTTTCAAACTGGGTTTGGACTTGGTGCAAAAAGGGCAAATCAAAGCAGTGTTCCTCGGAAATTTGCGGCAGGCGATCGCGTAGGGTTTCCCAGGTTTGCCGCCACCTATTGCGCTGGATGAGTAAGGGTTCCGGCAGATTGGTGGTGAGTTGTTGGGTGATTTCATGCAGTTCCAATTCGCACTGTTCGAGTTGCTGTTGCAGGGGTTGCAAATTTTGTTGTTGCTGGGTAAGATAGGCTTCAATTAGAGTCTGAATATGACCTAAGACTTCAAAGGGTGCTAAGGTAGAGAGTGCGGTTTCTAATTGAGTGATTCGACTCTCCCAGGATTGCACCATTGCCGAAAATTCCGATGGTTTTTCCCAAATTAAGGCACGGTTGGCTTGATATCGTTGGACTCCGGTTAAAATTGCCGTGGGTAAGTGCGGTTGTTGGCTTAACTGTTGTAACTGTTCTATCGCTTGTTGGAGAGTTTTTCCCCCGTCTTGGCGCAATAAATCTAAGGCAGCTTGCGATTGTTCTAGTTGGGGTTTTTGGGCGGCAATCCAATGCTGAATTTGATGCCACTGCTGTCCGAGATGGCTTAATCCCTGTTCGGTTTCCGTTTTCAGGGGGAGTAAACATTGACGCGCCTGATTAACAATTTCATCAATGGTAGTTTGCGCCATGTCTTGCAGGGTCAATTCCATTCCCTGAACTTCCCATATTGTGGCATACTGCTGTTGCTGTTGCTGTAAAACTTCCTGGGTTTTAACCACTAAATTCTGCCGTCCCGATGTCGTCAGTTGCGGATAATTGCCATATCCCTCAGCAAGTTCCCGCCATAAACTGCGATCGCCTGCTGAAAAGACAATCGGGGGCTGATTCAAGCTGCGGTGCAAAAATTCATTAAAATAGGAATGATTCCCTTTGGTATTGCGAAAATTGCCCTTAGTTTCATAAGATAAGGCTTTGAGGAATTGCTCCCAATTCGGCAATTCAGTGACTGGATGATTGCCATAGTTGGGCATAATTGCCACATTTAAGGTTTGGGCGATCGCCAGTAAATTAGGCGGAACCTGAATGAATTTATTGTTAAAGGGTTGACCTGTTTGTACCGCTTGTTTTAAAATAGTATAAACTTGTGCTGGCGCTGTTTCTAACCAGACTCCAACCTCTTTAATTACGCGGTCAATTTCTAACTTACGAGTTTGTAAATTTTGGAAGCGTTGCTGGAGAGATTTTTGCTTGGTTAAGGCTTGTTCATATTCCCCTTGCAGTTGATGCAATGGAGTTGAATCCGTGCGAAATTGTTGGACAGCGTTGGCAGCGGAGGCGATCGCCTCGGCAGTGAGATTAGCTGCCGTGACAATCCCCCTCAATTCAGCCAATTCTGGCGCAACGGTTTGGCAACACCAAGCGGCTAACCCAAATGCACCGCGATCGGGACGAACCCATCCCAATTCCTGAGTTAAAGGTAGTGCGACTCGCACAGCATCAATAAAGGTTTTAACCGTACTATCTTCCAAGGTATAGGGGCGAATTTGGGCCAACAAATCCACCACTTCTGGAGATTCCCAAGGCACATTCGGTGCAGCCGCTAACAACCCTGCCAACTCCGAACTCACCTGCTTGACTTCGGGATTTTGCGCTTGTGCCGCTTGATACTGCTGTTCCCAAATCGCCCGATTTTCCAGTAAACTCTCCTGACGTTCTTTCCAAAACAGGCGATCGCTGGCGAGTGCTTCTTCCCCTGCCAAATATACCGCAAATTCCGCCGCCACCCCCCGCATTTGGTGATAAAATTCTAAATCATTGCGCCGTTTTTCCAAGTCTGTCTCACAGTGACTCGCGGTATTTTGTAGCCAAGTCCCGATCGCATTTTCTTCTAAATACGGTGCACCTTCTTCCTGCACCTTCTCTGCTTTTCCCTTTCGCAACGCCCGCACAACTGGACTATGAACCAATCGACTCAAGGCATTATCCACGGCTAAATTAGCTTGAGATGCGATTAACGTTCGTCCCCCGCGTCGCGCCACCTGGTAGCAAATTTCCGCAATTACTGTAGTTTTTCCCGTTCCCGGTGGACCTTGAATTAACACCAAATCTTTGGCAGATAACACCATTTCCACTGCGGCAATTTGGTCTGGATTAGCAGCAGGTAATAATAACTCCGCCCTCTCCAGTTTAACCGACTGCTTCGGAATCCGTGCCTGTCCCGCATCAAAGAAAAATTTGCCTAAATAGGGATTTTGACTATGACCCTGTTCTAGCCTTTTTAAGGCATTCATTTTATGATTAATTTGACTCAGTTCGCCAAAGGCTTCAAACAATAAATAACCCGTTTCAGGTAACTGATAGTAACCCCCCGCCATCAACTCCACCAAGTCAGAATCCGGCTTAATTCTAATCAACCGACGTTCTGTATCTACCGAGTCAATTCGCCCTAAAATTCGTCCATCTCGGCCACTTTTTCCCAGAGGAGAACTTTCAAAAAGGCGAAGTTGTTCGCTGCGGGCTTTATAGGTGCGACTCCAGAATTCTGCTGCTGCGAGTTCCGTTTCGCTACTGCCATCAATGGTTGCCTCGCGACTGTCCAATTCAAAGCTAATCCGTCGAGTATCCGCCCCATAATTGTGACCGATAAACGGCACACAAAACTGACGTGACTCGGCAATTCGCCGTTCAATTTTCACATAAACCCGCCATGCCTGAAGTTGTTCCTCCGTGGGGATTAAATCTCCAGAAACCGGCAGTTTTGCCATGCGTTTTAAGGCGTAACGGGGAACTCCCAAATCATACTGATGATCCGGCAGCAACCGCAGACGACAGACTACCGTAAACCCATCCCCCCGTCCCCGAGTCATGGGAACAAAATTCACATCAATCAGGCGTAATCCACCCCGTCCATCGGGACTGACTACGGCTTTTAAAGATAAGGTTTTGTAGCGCTTGAACAGCAGGGGAATTCCCGGTTCATCCCGATCGCAAGCGAGAGTGAGTTGCCAACGTTCCTCTCCCGCTTCTTTCCCCATCCCCAACCGTCTTAGGTAAAAGGAGTGCGATCGCTGTTCTAATAGTTGTGCGAATAACAGTTCCGCCCGATCGCGGCGACTGCGAAAATCCTCATCGCGATCGCTGGGTTTCTCACCTACCAGTTCCCGAATCACATTGGCGATCGCGGTTTTGCCAACGAACCGATACCCCCACTTTGCCTCCTCCATCTTGGCAGCAGATTTCTCTGAGGGTACTACCGTCGTCACCCACTCCACCCGAGTGATAATCTCTGCTGTAACCAGAATCTCACGCTTGTCATCCTCAGAACATAAATATACCGACCCTGACAGTCGAGTTCCTGCGGGGATTCCTGCGGAATTCACCGCCATCTGTAGCGACTGCAACCCGGGAGACAAATACTGCGATCGCACTTGCAACCAATCCAGATCCGACACCACCTGACAAGAGTCACCCAGTTGCAGTTCCCAATCCTTTTCTACCAGACGATTTGGTTCAATCTCCCCAAACTCCAATCGCGCCGGAACCTCCCAAATTGCGCCTTCCCACTGGACATTTTCTGCGCTTCCTGTCAATCTCACCTGATGCAAAATCGGGGCCGTATTCGCCTCACCCCTCACCGCCACTGCACCCGTTTCACCCCCGACGGTTCGGGCGATCGCCAAATTCTCCAACCGCACCCCAGCAACCGTCACCACCACCGCAGGCGCATCCACGGCAAACAGCACAGAATCACCCCCACTCCCGCGAATCGTCACTGCACGCGCGATCGTGAATGTCCCCTTGTAATCTCCCGGTTGTAAAAAGAATTCATCTCCATCCGGGACAATTTCCAGTAATTTAGCAAAATTGCTGGGATCTGCTTGAATCAACGTCACAATCACTCCTGATTCATAGTCTGGAAAAACCCGCACCCTCAAGGGTGGGGCTATACGACGGACGAAGCCTGCCTACGCAGGCTACTCTATAAAAACAACTTTTTATTTTACCTAAAATTGTCTCTCCCTACAACATTCCATTTTTAGCAACCATCCCCAGCTTAATCCTAAATAGAATATCATAAATTGCAAAATTTGTCAACCCCTATTTTCCCATTTTATCTTGCCTCATTTCCCCCTTCTCAGCCCTATGTTCATCCCCCGATTCTTCCAATTTGTGAGCCAATATTTCCAAGCGGCGTTCTTCTTTTTTGAGTTTTTCTTCTAACGCTTGAAGTTGGTCTCTCCGGGCTTCTAATTCAATAGAACGACGGGAAAGTTCCTGACTTTGTAAGGTTAAAGATTGTCGCCATTTTTCAATTTCATCCGCCTGTTCATCTAAAAAATCTGGCGTCAATCCTTTCGTTAAATATTGTTGAATTAAATTAATCGCCCATTCCGTCGCCTCATTAATCGTGCGAATTTGTCCCCCCGTGGTAATATCCGCTAAAACGAGAATTCCCTCGCCAAACGCATTCGCTTCGGTGGTGACAATTGGCTCAGTTTCCGACACCAAACCCCAGATATCTCCAGATTTCTGACAGGCTAGTAATCGCAACCCTGTTTTGCCTAAGAATCCTTTTTTTTGCACCTGAGCTAAGTATATCATTGCAGTCTGCTTCAAAAGGTGATGGGCTAGAATGGGGAGAATCATCGGTTTCCGATCGCCCTCCCCTGGATCTTGGGGAGGGAACTGGAGGGAGAACCTACACAACAACCTAGGGTGATTCGGGATTATTCCCCTCTTAATTGACGGAGGCGATCGCGTAAAATTTCCGCCTGTTTTTCCGCTTCAGCGAGGTTATCCCGCGCCCCTTGCACGACTTCTGGCGGGGCTTTATCCACGAATTTAGAGTTAGATAATCGTCCAGAAATCGATTTCACTTCCCCCTCAATTTTACCCAAACTTTTCTCTAGTTTGCCACAGAGTTGGTCAATATCCACCACTCCCGCCAAAGGCACTAAGACTTGGACGGTTCCCACCACTCCAGCAATGGTTTGTTCCGGTTCTTCCGCTAAAGCAGGGGTAATCGTCAAGTCTGCAACTTTAGCTAAACCTTGAATATAAGATTCCCCTCCCTGGAGAATATTCCGTTCTTTGGCGCTGTCACTTTGCAAAATTGCCGTAATTTTTGCCCCGGGTTTAATATCCACCTCAGCGCGTAAATTCCGAATGGTCCGAATCGCCCCAATGATTAACTGGAAATCCGATTCTAATTCGCCATCCATCAAATTCGCATCGGATTCGGGATAGGATTGCACCGCTAAAGATGCCGTGGATTCCGCTTGGGTTAACGTATGCCAAATTTCCTCAGTAATATGAGGAATAAACGGATGGAGTAATTTGAGAATTCCCTCTAAGACGAAAGCGAGAGTTTGTTGCGCCACCCGTCGGGAAGCGGCATCTTCTCCCTGTAATCGAGACTTGACTAATTCAATATACCAGTCACAAAAATCACCCCAAATAAACTCATACAAGGTTTTGGCAGCATCTCCTAAACCGTAGGTATCGACTGCCTCGCAGGTTTGTTGCACCGTTTGATAATAGCGCGACAAAATCCAGCGATCGCACAGTTCCAACCCCGAAACATTCTCCCCAGGATTCCCCAACTGTTGCGGCGTCTGTCCCTCCAAATTCATCATCACAAACCGCGCCGCATTCCACAGTTTATTGGTGAAATTCCGCGATGCTTCCACGGATGCCGACTCATCGGTAGTCCGATTATATTCTAATCGAATATCTTGACCCGCCCCTACAACTTCCCGAATTAAGGTATAACGAAGGGAATCGGTACCGTATTTTTCAATCAACAGCAACGGGTCAATTCCATTCCCCGCCGACTTAGACATTTTTTTATTGTTTTCATCCCGGACTAATCCGTGAATGTAAACATCTTTAAA
>NZ_JAFLQW010000584.1 GCF_017313335.1 Phormidium pseudopriestleyi FRX01
CCCACGGCGTCGGCAAACATTTCCGCCATTGGGTTGTTGCTGTATTGATTCATGCGTTTGAGGAGTTCTACAACGGGAAGGGAATAATGGCGGATGAGGGGTTGGAGTTCCGTAGGGGGTGCAGCGGCGACTCGGACGGTCCCGGCGATCGCCACTTGGGGTCTGGGGGTACCTGGGGGTAAGGTTTGATATTGGGTTTCCGCTTCTGAGGGCCAAATTTGCCCATTGATGCCTTCGAGGAAAAGATTACCGGCGATCGCCGGATCTGTCTCGAAGTTCATATAAAAATTGTCGAGGATAACCAGATCCCCAGTCACCCGCTGAATTCCCATTTCGTTGAGGCGGTTGGCGATCGCCATTGCTTCTTCCCAGACAAACAGGGGGTCTCCTTCTCCTTGGATGACTAAATCACCCTGTAATTCGCCATTTGCGATCGGTCCGGTTGCGCCAATTTGGGTGACGAATTCCCCATCGGGACCGTAGGTTTGCAGGGTAACCAGGGAGGTGGCGATTTTAGTGAGAGAGGCGGCGGGGAGGGGGATGGTGCCTTGATGTTGGGCGAGGAGGGTCTCCCCAGTTTGCATCCAAATACCTTGGTTTTCTGAGGCAAATCCTTGGGAGGAGAGGCTGTTGATATATTGGGCGATCGCAGCGGTAACCGTGGGGTCGGGGTTATCTAAGGGGGCGATCGTCGGAGTTTGTGGGGGTTCGGGAGTGGGAATTTCTGCGATCGAGTCTTCTGCCGAGGGGACTTCAGTTTGGGGGGTTTCTGAAGGATTGCAGGCAGTCACGAGTACACAGAGGGTGACCAATACAGCAGCAGTCAAACGGGGATTTCTTAACATAGGGATGGATGAAGTCGGTGCAGGTATTCGACACAGAGGATAACATAAGCCTTGAAGATTCATCCTATCAAATCGTCGGACTCTGAGCATCTAGGGATGGCGATCGCCCGCTTGTCAGTTAAAATTTGGGTCTTAGCTCACTTCACTTCAAAACCCTCACTTTTCATCAATCTTTTGCCTATTCATCTCTAGCAAATTTGCGGATTGCCTGGAGAGAGCCGGTATGATAAGGTGAGATTTAATTTCAAATTATGGGTAAAATCCGGAGGTTAAACGCACAAATGAATCACAGATTTGGGCAACTGTTGAACGGGAGAACCATCCGTCCAATCGGAATAGGCGCAGTCGTCTGTTTGCTCGTGGCTTTCTTGCAGGGTATAGCACAAGGGCAAAGCATCAATTGTGGGAGTTCATCCCATTGGGTAACTGCTTATAATCAGCAGCAGGTGAATCATGCTCACATTTTTTGTGGGGAAGTAAATCGAGAGGGGCGTGTAGTGGGATTTCATGCGCGACCCCGGGGACAAAATCCTTCTACCGTCCGACAATTTAGAGTCACCCAATCCGTGGACAATCAGGGGATTTACGGGGGAGAATGGAGTCATACCTCTGGGGGAGGAAGTAAGTTTTCCACGATGTTTCCCGATCGCTGTACCGCAGAACAAGTGATTAATTCCATTGCTTATGCTCAAGCCAATCGGGTGCAATGTCCGAACGGTGCACCGAATTGGGCCTGGTGTGGATTAAATGCACCAACAGATAGCAGCCAGCAAACCAGATTTTGTCCCGCGAATAATGGCAGTTCTTATCGGATTGCGGGGGCAACCAATCGAGATGGTAAAATTAATACGGGCTTTCCCTTAAGGTAATCAAGATTATGACGGAAACAGCGTGGAATGAAGCGGACTGGTTTGACCAAAGTAGCGCTCATCGTCGGGTGTTAGAGTTTCTGACTCTGGATATTCAAAATAGCCAAGAATGGGTCCAGCAGTTATTAGACCAAATAGCCGCGCTGGAAACTGGGAAAATTTGCGAATGGACGCGATCGGGAAATGCCTACTATTTGATTTTTTCACCCGCAACCGTAACGATAGAGAATCTATTGGTGGAAGAAGAACCCATTGAAACGATTTCTCTCCAGGAGTTCAAAGAAGCTGTTTTAAAATGGCAAGAACAGCTTGATAATTCCGTTTCTGATTTAAGGAACAATTGAGGGATTTACCGATAATTTTAGGAGGGCTTAAAAAAACTAAAACTGCTGATTTTTAGGGCAAATCCGGAAGCGATATCTGTTAGAATAGATTGAACCGGGGGACAGTGGGGGAAGACGGGGCAGTGCCTTGTCCCTACCCTGTCCCTCGGGTTGCTGAAAAACATCATGATTTAGTAATTGGTGGGGAATTTTATGACTAAAGCTGAACTTACCCCAGAACTGCAAACTCCGATATGGGTGGAGGATGAGTGGGATCCCCCGATGCCTCCTACGGATTTAATTTTTGATGATGAAGAACCCTTGGAAAGTAATCGTCACCGGATCGCCATGAATGTGCTGATTGCCGCAGTACATGAAGCCTTTGCTGGGCGGAAAGACTATTTTACCGGGGGCAATATGTTCGTTTATTTTAATAGCGAACAAGCCCGAAATCGGGACTTTAAAGGCCCGGATTTTTTTGTCACCCTTGATGTTGATGGGACAAAGGAACGGCAAGGTTGGGTCGTTTGGGACGAAGATGGACGGTATCCTAATGTGATTGTAGAGTTGATGTCGCCTTCTACTGCCAGAAAGGACCTTGGACCCAAAAAGGACGTTTATGAACGGACATTTAGACTCCCTGAGTATTTTGTCTATGACCCCTTTGCACCCGATTCATTGCGGGGATGGAGGTTAACAGGACAAGCTTATGAGGAGTTAACCAAGGACGATCGCGGTTGGTTATGGTGCGATTCTCTCGGATTATGGTTGGGAACTTGGGAGGGAACTTTACAACAGGAAAACGCAACTTGGTTACGTTTTTTTGATGGCGATGGAAATGTGATTCTGTTGCCAGAAGAACTGGCTAAAATTGAACGCCAACGGGCTAAAATTGAACGCCAACGGGCTGAGGATGAACGCCGACGGGCTGAGGATGAACGCCGACGGGCTGAGGATGAACGCCAACGGGCTGAGGAAGCCTTCTCGGAATTAGAGGCACTGAAAGAACGACTCCGGGAGAGGGGAATCGATTTAGAATCCCTATAATTGGGGTGATTTATGATGAGTTGATTCAATTTTTGGGGAAATAGGGACGCAGCCCGATTAATTCAAGGTCCGATTTTGAAGGCGACGAATTTCGCGATCGACGCTGACGCCAATTTTGAGGGCTTGATTGAGCAATCGCCCATATTCTGTGGCTTCATCGCTGATTGTTAAGTGGTTTAAGGTGGCTAGATTATTTTCTATTTTAGCAAATAATTCATAGCGACGGTCGATGAGGTCTTGATTTTCTCGGAGGATTCTATCGGTTCTCAAGCTGCCGAGTAAACTTTCTCGGGTGATGCTGAGGGCGGCGATAACTTCTTGGCGATCGCTGAGTTGGATTTCGGCCCCGGCTGCTTCTATTTTATCTAAAATATCGAGCGATCGCACGACTTCGTTATATTTTTGGATTTCCTCAAGCAGGGTTAAAAAGGTCTGAAATTTTTGCGATCGCCTCCATAAATACAAGTTGAGGATGAGGGTAGTAACTCCAGCGATTCCTCCGGTGAATAGCAGAAAATAAAAGGTTGTCGCCATCTCTTGCCCAGAGAGTCCCCAATTGCGAACCATTAAGATGCCAAGTGGGGTGATTAAGATGAAAAAGAGGACCAAGATAAACAACTGGGCGATCGCAAAGGATATCAGTTTGTTCAAATTTTGGAGCAAAGTAGGGCGGTAGGCTAGACTTAACCCAATATCGTTTGTATCCACCCCAGCGATCGCCTCTAGTTCGCTTTCGGTGACGACGGCATTTTCTAAATCGGTGCGCATAAACTGTTTAATCCTCCTATTCTCTCCTGATTTTGTCAAGGTTGGTATCCTGCGATCGCCCA
>NZ_JAFLQW010000359.1 GCF_017313335.1 Phormidium pseudopriestleyi FRX01
CAATGGTACTGCCAATATCCTTCGCAAAGTCAAGGGAAAGTTCAAACTAGATTTGAGCGGACTTATTAGAGGCGTCTTGACAGCGCCCATCAGAATTAGGCTGTGTTCTAATGCTGTGCAAGAATCCCCATGTCTTTAGACATCGGGAGTGTCAAATACAGAAAACTTGCCTGAAGCTGCTGTCAGTTTTATCTCTTACACTAGAAACAATACACTATGGCTATTGGTTACGTTGCTCTCGTCCTCCACGCCCATCTTCCTTTCGTCCGACATCCCGAAAGTGATTATGTTTTAGAAGAAGAATGGCTCTATGAAGCCATTACAGAAACCTACATCCCGTTACTGCGAGTATTTGAAGGTCTAAAGCGGGATGGGATCGATTTCAAAATCACCATGAGTATGACACCCCCTTTGGTGTCGATGCTCCGGGACCCCCTACTCCAAGACCGTTACGAGGAACACCTCGCTCAACTCGAAGAACTTGCTGAACTGGAAATTGAGCATAACAAGCACAATGGTCACATTCGCTATCTAGCGGAACATTATGCCCATGAGTTTAACGACACCCGCCAAATCTGGGAACGCTACGATCGCGATTTGGTCTCTGCCTTTAAACAATTCCAAGACTCCAACAATCTCGAAATCATCACCTGTGGTGCCACTCACGGCTACCTGCCTTTGATGAAAATGTACCCGCAAGCAGTCTGGGCACAAATCCAGGTCGCCTGCGAACATTATGAACAAAATTTCGGTCGTCCGCCAAAAGGGATCTGGCTCCCCGAATGTGCCTACTATGAAGGCTTGGAACGAATGTTGGCCGATGCCGGTCTGCGTTATTTCCTCACGGACGGTCATGGCATTCTCTACGCTCGTCCCCGTCCCCGTTTTGGCACCTATGCTCCCATTTTTACGGAGTCTGGGGTGGCGGTCTTCGGTCGCGATCACGAATCGTCTCAACAGGTTTGGTCTTCGGAGGTCGGCTATCCCGGTGACCCCGAATATCGCGAATTTTACAAGGACTTGGGTTGGGAAGCTGAGTACGATTATATCAAGCCGTATATCATGCCCAACGGTCAACGCAAGAATGTCGGGATTAAATATCACAAAATCACGGGTCGCGGTCTCGGTTTAGGGGATAAAGCACTTTACGACCCCTATTGGGCGCGAGAAAAGTCGGCTGAAAATGCTGGCAATTTCATGTTTAACCGAGCACGTCAAGTGGAACACCTCCACGGCATCATGCAACGCCCTCCGCTGATTGTCTCCCCCTATGATGCGGAACTGTTCGGTCACTGGTGGTATGAAGGCCCTTGGTTCATTGATTACCTCTTCCGCAAGTCTTGGTATGACCAAGGCACTTACGAGATGACCCACCTGGCGGATTACTTACGCAACAATCCGACTCAGCAGGTTTGTCGTCCGTCTCAGTCTAGCTGGGGTTATAAGGGGTTCCACGAGTATTGGCTGAATGAAACGAATACTTGGGTTTACCCCCATTTACATAAGGCTGCCGAACGCATGATTGAGTTGAGCGATCGGGACCCGGCGGATGAGCTGGAGTGGCGTGCGCTCAACCAAGCGGCCCGAGAATTGCTCCTGGCACAGTCTTCGGATTGGGCGTTTATCATGCGGACGGGGACGATGGTTCCTTATGCGGTTCGTCGGACCCGATCGCATTTGATGCGTCTACACAAAATCTATGAGGATATCAATATCGGCAAAATTGATTCTGGTTGGCTAGAAAAAGTTGAGGCGATCGATAATATTTTCCCTGAGATTAATTATCGGGTTTATCGTCCCTTGTAATCTATCTTGAGTGCAATGGATTGTACATTGATTTTCTCTCGGATATAAACCGGGTTTCTGGGGATTAAGGCGTAGATTAAATGCTCTATTTCCTCCTAAGAAATCCGGTTTTTTTGGACGGGTTGACCTGGGTTGGCTCTGTCAATGGCAGAAAATTGTGCTAAAAGAGATCGAGTTGTGTGCTGCGATCGCCTCGAATCAATGCCTGATTCTAATCCTATGTTTAACCATTTTCCCTGTCCCCGTTGTCGCGCTTCGGTCCGATTGAAGTTTCGCACCCACCAATTTAATTGTCCTGATTGTGATTGGCAAGATTCACTGTTTCAAACTTCTGAACCTGTTCCTTCCCAATTATTTATGGTAACAAAGGTGGCAACTTCTGAGGTTAACCGCCTTTCAATTCCTCAACTTTCTGACAGATTCTCAACTCAATCGAGTCAAAAAGGTTTGCTCCCGGTTTGGCTTTGTAACTCGCCTCCTGTATCTGCTCAAAAACCTCCAGCGATCGCACCTGAGCGCTCCAAAATTTCCCTCCATCTGACTACGGTTGCGATCGCCTCTATCACCCTAACCACCCTCAATCTCTTCTGGGGGTTCACGCCTCAGTTCGAGGTCAAGCTCCTGTTTTCTCCATCCGTTCCATTGGATGAGGTTGTCACGATTCCCCCGTCAGATGCCTTTCGCCAAGCGGTCAATGCAGCGATGACAGCAGCGACTCTGACTCAATCGGCACGCACTCAGGCGCAATGGCAAACGGTAGAGTCCTGGTGGTCCGAGGCGATCGCCCTGATGGAAGCGGTCCCTCCCCAAAGTCCCGATCGCCCGGTTGCCGAACAAAAGGCGATCGAGTACCAAACCAATTGGTCCTACGCTCAACAACAAATCGCTTACGCACCCCCGCCACCGCCTCCACTCTTCCCGATGCCTGTCACCAATTCGCCCTTACTGCCCCCGCCACCTCCAGCGCAAACCCCTTCTTCCCCTCCCCAACCCCACGAAATATTCCGCTACGCCGTGAACCAGGCGATGAGTGCCGCCAGTTTGACCCAATGGGCCCAAACCCAGGAAGACTGGATGAAAGTTGCTCAGGAGTGGGAACAGGCGATCGGCCTAATGAAATCCGTCCCCTCCGATAGTCTCGACTATTCCACCGCCCAGCAAAAGGCCCAAGAATACCAGACCAATCTCCTCTACGCTCAAGAACGAGTCAGCCAACTCTCCCCCTAGGGCCAGCGTCGGTACAAAATGAGATCCCCAGGACATGAAACCGAGTTTCTGCTCCTACATTTTTGACCAACTGCCAGAAATGTCCTCAAGAAACCCAGTTGTCTTCCCCATCCTGTACCGGCCTCCTGGAGTTATCAAACCCCATCCCCCCATCTCCTTGACCTCCCCAAATCCCAAAATCTTCTCAGGATCACAGTCCAAGTTAACCTGTTGCAATACTTCGTCACAATACCCCCACCGGAATCGCCGTATTGACAAGACTTTCCAGTGATCCCAAAGATTTATGTAAATTTTTGTAAAAATCAGCGATTTTGTAGCATTTTTTACAGAATTTACCTTTATAGTGAAAACAGGAGAAAAAACTCCACAAAAAAACACCCCCGAAAAAAACCAGGAGGCTACTCAAATGTCTGCTCAAGATCAAGCTCGTGCGTTAATGATGCGTCACCATCAAATGGTCAAAAACCGTCAGCAATCCATGTTATTCCGGAGCGCCGCTGAAATCGGACTGGATCCCGACGACTATACCAGTACCATTCAAGGTAAACCCCCTTCTGACTTCCGCACCTCTTATGACCGCTCTAAATCCACGATGAGCTAAGTCCATCCCATTGTCCCTGACATCAATCATTTTTTTTGTAAAATTTCACCGATAAAAAAAGGAGAATAATCCAATGTCTGAAGATCTAGCTCGCGCCAGAATGACTCGTCATCAACATCTCGCCAAAAATCGCCAGCAATCCATGTTGACAAGAAGTGCTGAAGAAATTGGTTTAGACAACAACGAATGCTGGAAAAGCAATGCGGACCAGTGCCAATCTAATGGCTGTCAGCCTTATAACAGCAATGGCGCATCAATGAGCTAATCCGAAATAGTTGGTTTGACGCACGATATCAATCTGATTCTGTGCAGACGATCGCCACAAAAATCCTGAGAGCCCTGATTCTCTCTAATATTAGCCAGTTGAATTTAACTATTAAATTGTCTCAACCTCCAATTAGGGCGTGCTTTACTTCAAAAGCAGCGCCCTTAAATTTTTTTTGGAGGTTAAATCCGGATCGGGAGCATCCCAATGCTCGCCGCCCTCACCCTAAATCCCTCTCCCAAAGGGGGAGAGGGACTGAGGGTGAGGGCTTCTCCCAAGGAGAATGGGGCTGGTGGGGGATGAGGGCAGACTGTCCAAACATCGGATGTACCCACCGGATCCGCGATCGCCCAGAAGTCGTTTTCTAGCAAATTGAGATGGGATGCCCTAGCTCGTGATACGGTAAAAGCTTAGGCAAATTCCGAAGCAGATCGTTCGCGCCTGGGTTATGCAACAACCATCTTCTGATCGTCCACAGTTCCATTGCCTGTCGATTGAATTGACCGGCACCCCTATCCTAGATCCGCCCAATGACACCGCGTTCCTCGATTTGAACTTGACCCTACACTTTCAGGAAGTCTGGCAAGAGGTCCTCGGCGGTCGTTTTAAGTTTGGGTTGACGGGTGGCAAGCTGATGCTAAACCTGGAAAATGCGACCCTCCCCGAGGGAGTCGGTTTGCTCACCGAATTAGCAGACATCGCCTCTTCGCCATCGCAGACCCTTTCCTGTCAAGTCACCACCGGGACCCCAACCCCTTGCCATTGGATTTTAGACATTACCGGGGATGGCTCCATCCTCAAAGGCAGTCTGGGACTTCTGAAACTCGCCCGGTTGCAAGTCAGCGGAACCCCTGTGCGCGTACAAGCCACATTCCAGGTGAGTGCGGCTAATATCCTCATGGTAGAGTCGGAAGCACTGTGGCCCCACGATATTAATCCCAATCAACATGGCATCCTAGAGCGACTGCTGACGCGATCGCTCGTGGAACGTCAATTCCAACCGCACCTCACTAGAACCGAACTGCATTATGCTGGCCCACCATCCGCACCAATGGCGGTGGAAGAGGTTCCCCCCTATCGAGACTTGTCCCCCATTGCGGAGGCGATCGCCCCAGTTTTAAACGCTACCACCGATAATTTTATCGAACTGGCAAAACTCGCCGGGATGGATCCTAATCGGGATTTTGCCGGGGCCAAACTCTGGGGTTGTAACCTACGCGGACTAGACCTCAGCGGTGCCGAACTCCCCGGGGTAAAATTGCGCGGTGCTGACCTAAGTGATGTTGATTTGAGTGAAGCGAACTTAACTGGGGCCAAATTAGCCGGGGCTGATGCCAGTGGTGCACTCTTAAGTGATGCCAATCTATCAGGTGCAGACCTCCATCGATGTAGTTTGGCCCTGGCTTCTTTGAGCGGGGCCTCCCTCAAAAATGCCAATCTACAAGAGGCAAATTTAAGTAATGCCAATCTCAGTGATGCGGACTTGTCTGGGGCGAATCTAGCCGGGGCTGATTTGCATCAGGCGGGGTTAGTCATGACTAATCTTACAAATACGAACCTGACTGGGGCCAATGTGGAGCAGGCGCGTTTCAAGCTGGATTCGGGTTTATCTGCGGAAATGGAACAGGATCTCAAGGCACGCGGTGCTATTTTTGAGCCGTAATCGAACCGGGGAGGGATTCTCCCCGGGGATTTGCTCTGGGGAGTGGCGATCGCTCTGTTGGCTTTGGTCCATTTAACTTCTGGGGATTTACCTGCCCGAACATCGGAACGGTTTGAGTCAACACCAAATTGCTCCCCCCTTAACCTGATGCTTAAGTAATGAACATGACGATTGAAGGAGATTTACTGCTAAAACAAGGAATTGCCCAATATCAGCAGGGGGAGTTTGAGGCGGCCCTGGATTGTTGGCGTCAGGCGGTGACAATTTATCGAGAAGCTGCTGAAGGAAGTCGGGAAGGGGCGGCCCTGGGGAATATGGGGGCGGCGTATCAGGCCCTGGGAGATGTCCAAGCGGCAGTGACCTGTTACGAGCAACATCTGGCGATCGCCGAAGATATTGAGGATATCCAAGGACAGGGGAATGCGTTGTTAAATTTAGGAACGGCTTATTCGACTCTGGGAGAGTATGAATTGGCGATCGCCTATCAACAACGCCGGATGGCGATCGCGATTGAAATGGCGGATAAAGCGTTAGAGGGTCAACTCCTCTATCAGTTAAAAATCTGTTATCAGCATCTCGGGGACGGCGATCGGGTGCGGGATTGCCAGGACCGTCTACGGGCGATCGCCCGCGAGTTGTTTTTTGAAACGAAAAGTGATGATTTTATTGCGATCGCCCATAGTCTGGGACTCAATCCCCTAGAGGATTTTGCTGGGGGTAATCTGAGCAATCTCGATTTCCATTATGCCGACTTGAGTCATGCCGAGTTGGAAAATGTCGATTTTAGCAATGCATATCTGGAACTGGCGGATCTATCCGGTGCGAATTTGGCCGGTGCTAATTTATCTCACGCCCAGTTAACCAATGCCAATCTTAATCGGACTAACCTCTGTGGGGCTAATCTGAGTGATGCTGATTTACGCACGAACTTAAATCGGGCTAATCTCACGAATGCGATCGCCCGTCGGACTAATTTTACTGCGGCTTATCTGCGGGGGGCAAATCTCTCGGGGATCTGCTTGGTGGATGCAGTTCTTAAAAATGCGGATTTGAGTCGGGCAAACTTAACCGATGCTGACTTAACCGGTGCCGATGTCAGTCGAGTTGAGTGGACTGGAGTCATCTGCGATCGGGCGCGATTTGCTCAGACAATCGGTATTTCCGAATCCCTGAAACAAGAGTTGATCAAGCTAGGCGCGATTTTTGAATCCGAGGACCCCGGGATGGGTAACCGTTCCGGTGATTGAGTCCCACCCCGGGGTCCTCGGATTCCAGCAAGGCCGATTTGATTCAGGATTGCCCGTTCCCCGGACAAAAAAAATGCCTGAAAGTCGTTTCGGTACTTTCAGGCATTGGTTTGTTCCCTTGATTCTCTTTGAAGGAAGGACAGAAAAATATTTTTAAGAGTTACATGAGTCCGATCTGAGACAGAATCCCATGTCCAGTCAGCAACTCAGTTGCCACACCAATCACAAAACCTAGCATTGCCAGACGACCATTCCAGGTTTCCGCAACCTCTGTAAATCCGAATTTTGCTTTTGTATCATCCATGATTCAGAAAACTCCTAGTTAGTCAAGTCTCTGTAATATAACTTAACGCATAGTTGGGGAAACCGCAACATTTCGTTACAACATCCTGACAAAGGGCCAAAAAATTAACAATTGGCAATTAACGATATGAAATTTGGCGATAAACCTACCGTAAACCTGCTATAACGCATTATCCTTCCGACGAGGGTAGAGGCTCCACCCTAGCTTCAAGGTGGTCCTAGAGTGCTGTCAAGGGGGGGGGACGGAGTTGGGGCGTAACCCGAGAGAGGTCCGTTCCGTAAAGAGGCCCCCAACAATCCCAAACGTGCAAAATGTTATTATCAGCCTGTATTTCTGACTCCCACGGAGAGATAATGCTTTACCTAAAACTTTTGGGCCGCACCTTGCTGTATCTTTTAGTAACTTGTGCAGTCGTCGTGATTGCATTGGTAATTAAATTTATATCCATTCTGCTGGGGGATGCCCTAGTTTATCAAATTCCCCTCATAGGCGACGCACTTTTAAGCCTAGAAATCATGGAACTTCTGAATATTATTGTATTTGGTATTTTGGGCATGGGATTTGGCGTAGCCACCATTTTGTTACCCCGTTACTTTGCCTCCCGAGTCAGTGGGTTAACTTTAGCTGTATTAGTTCCCTTAATTTTTAGTACCGGCACGATTTTTAGATATTATAACTGGGTTCAATTGTTTTCTGCTGAAGAAAACATTTCTTATAATCAAGCGGAGTTAATCACCAATTCTTTTTTGAGACAATCCACACCTCAACAAGAAGGATTTATTGGATATTATATTTATACCGCTAAATCACCTTCTTTACCAGTCCGAGAAAAAGAAATGATAGAATTAGAAGAACTAGAGAGAACAAGCAAAGCTAGATTTGCTAGAATCACTAGATTAAGTCCAGAATTGGTGGGCTATTTGTACGCAGGTCGCGGTTGGGTAATTCGCTTTTTTTACTTCATAATTTCAGTTTTTTCCACCGTAGTCAACTTTAAAATTGGCAAGTTACAAGTCAAGAGAAGTTAGACCGATTGAGTGGGAGGTTAAATCAGGATTCATGGGTTCTGAGTCGGGATGGAGGATGGAGGGCCAAAATCACCCAGTTTAAAAAAGGCCCAGGCAAGAGGTAGTGAACTGAAATTTCAACAAATTTTCCACTCCTCAACAGCAATCATCTTCAGGATAGACCCCGATGCAGCTAGATGATTGGGTGGGTGTTGCCTCTGTATTTTTTTTGACTATAATATAATAAAATAACCTGTAGGGTAACCAAAACGAGTTCTGTCATGGGGCAGAATCACCTAGGCGTGCAAGTACCAACGAGGCGATAGAAAAAAGGCCAACCACAGGAGCAGTCCGGTAAGCGGGAAAAAACTGAATGGATCTCAATCTTTCAAAGACATGATCGCGGCAAAAACAAGTCATGTTTTTGCGGCAACCCGACCTAATCCTGGGGATGGAGTCCACCAACGGATCTTTTACAAGGCTGAAATTAGAATGGTGAGTACAATGACCCTCACAGGTTGCTCCTGGATCAAGTGTATTCCTGGTCTATCTTGTTTGCTTGCCCTAGGGTCTGGATAAAATGTCTTAAGAGAGCGGAATCTTGAAGACGCCAGAAATTCAGAGTGATGGGTATTTTCCCCAACGATGAAAACAGCACTCCCTTGACTACCACTCATTTTATGCGGATTCTGATTTATTCCTACAACTATCATCCTGAACCGATCGGTATCGCTCCTTTAATGACTGAATTGGCAGAAGGACTGGTGAATCGAGGCCATGAAGTCCGCGTCGTCACCGCGATGCCTAATTATCCAGAACGCCGCATTTACCCCGAATATCAGGGCAAATGGTATTTTAATGAAGACAGAAACGGCGTAAAAATTCAACGCAGTTTGGTTTATATTCGCCCGGAACCGTCCTTATTAGACCGGGTGTTACTCGATGGTAGTTTTGTCCTGAATAGTTTTCCCCAAGCGTTAACAGGTTGGCGTCCTGATGTCATTTTGGCAACAGTTCCACCCTTGCCTGTCTGCATTCCAGCCACCTTGTTAGGGCGAATCACAGGCTGTCCAGTGATTTTAAATATTCAGGATATTCAACATGAAGCGGCGGTTCATGTGGGGTTGCTGAAAAATCAAAAAGTGATTAGAGCGTTTACTGAATTAGAAAAATTTGCCTGTCACCACGCGGATAAAATCAGCGTGATTGCTGAGGGATTTGTGGAGAATTTGTTAGGGAAATCCGTGCCAGCGGATAAAATTGCCTTAATTCCGAATTGGGTGGATACAAATTTCATTAAGCCGTTACCGAAAGAGGGGAATAAGTTTCGGAATCAGCATCAACTGAATGGGAAATTTGTGGTGTTGTATTCGGGAAATATTGCCCTAACCCAAGATTTGCCCACGGCAATCAAAGCAGCGGCGAAACTGACCCATATTCCAGAGATTGCTTTTGTGGTGGTGGGGGAAGAGAAAGCCATCAGCCGGGTGAGTGAATATTGTGAAATGTTTGGGGCGGATAATGTCACCTTGTTGCCGTTTCAGTCGAGAGAAACTCTACCGGAGATGTTAGGGGGTATCGATGTGGGGCTAGTGCTGCAAAAGCATAATGTAATTGGGTTTAATATGCCCTCAAAAATTCCGGTATTATTGGCAAGTGGGCGGGCGATTGTGGGTTCAGTGCCAGCGACGGGGACTGCGGCGAAAGCGATTAAAAATAGTGAAGGGGGAATTATTGTCCCCCCAGAAGACCCGGAAGCCTTGGCAAATGCGATTTTAGATCTGTATAATAACCCGGAAAAAACCGAGGCTTTGGGGCGGCAAGGTCGAGACTATGCGATCGCCCATTATGCCTTTGAGGAGACGTTAAATAAATATGAAGCCTTGTTTGAAGAGGCGATCGCCTGCCGCAGAAAAAAAGCCTAAATGGTCGGCTCATTCGAGCATTTAACTCACTCAATCCAGTCTCTTCAAGTGCTAGAGTCCGGCCCAGTGACGGGGACATTACAGCAAACACAAGCCTCGGGGAATAGCCCTTTTCTTCAAGATAGGCTAACTTCAAGTTAAAATAGAGAGGGAATTGTTGATTCCCCCTCTATTTTAATGTTTGAATAGACAAGCCACCGAATAGTTAGGAAGGAGATTTAAAGCGGTATGCGCGATCGCATCTTAACCTGGTTAGAACATCAAGTGACTCCCCCGCGAGTCCAACATATTTTGCGCGTCGAACAACTCTGTGGCGAACTCGCGCAACATCATAAACTTGATGTTGAAAAAGCAAAATCCGCCGGATTAATGCATGATTTAGCCAAATATTTCAAACCCCAGCGATTGTTGCAAATAGCCCAAACCGAGGGCTTAGAACTGGATGAAATATTGGCCGGGGAACCCCATCTGTTACACGCCGATGTGAGTGCAATTGTCGCTAGAGATGAGTTTGGGGTAAACGATGAAGACATTTTAGAGGCAATTCGCAATCATACCCTAGGCAGTCCACAGATGAGCCAACTCAGTTGTGTTGTTTATGTCGCCGATACCTTAGAACCGGGACGAGGGACTACCCCCGAACTCGAACAGTTGCGGCAAATGTGCTTTGAAAATCTCGTGGCAGCGTTGACACTCCCGATGTCTAAAGACACGGGGATTCTTGCATAGCCTTAGACCAAAGCCTAATTCTAATGGGCGCTGCTCATTTCGCCTCTAATAAGTCGGCTCAAATCTAATTTGAACTTTCCCTTTACGTTTAG
>NZ_JAFLQW010000528.1 GCF_017313335.1 Phormidium pseudopriestleyi FRX01
GCGGCAAATATTTTGAGAAAAGTAGCGGCAAAATTGGGGTTCAATCTCAATGGAGTCAGTAGAGGTGTTTTGATTGCGCCTTTAAAAGTCCGACTTTGGACTCTTTAAGAATCCCTCGGATTTATCCGTAGGGAGTATCAAAACATTTAACTTGCCCCTTTAACCTGACCCCCCACTCAATCACCAAGACAGTCAAACTGATGAATACACCGATCTCTGGACGTTATGCTCGTTATGTTCGATGCTCTTCTGAGCCCGAAGTTGCTCCGGTCAAGTCGTTCGCACAAGAATGGGCGAAGCGATATGTGCAGAAGCTCGATTTGGAGTCCCAAGAGGAAGAGGACTGGGCCGATCGCACTGGTGTGGATGAGTCTGAGTTGATGACGCGGGAACGTGTGGGGGATTCCCTGCGGCAGTCGTTGCGCTTATGTATCGCTCAAGGCTGGTCAAAAACTGAAATCCTCTTAGCACCCAGTTTAAAACAGCATTCCATTGACTCCCAATATCTCAATTCCTGGGAAATTGCGGCGAAAACCCATCAAATTTATGGCCAAGCGCTGGAACTGTATATTCAAGGGAAATCTCCTCAACAACTGGCCGGGTCTATGTCTCCGATTTTGGGCAAATTGCGACAAGTGCAAGCGACTTCGGAACCTCTGACTCTAGCCTTTGTTAATCTTCAATTTTACTACACTGGGCAGTTGTTGTTGCAGCAGGTTTCCCCGACTGAGCGATCGCAACTGGAAGGGTATTTTCGGGTGATTCAGGAATACTTAAATTTACCTCTGCAACGGGTCTATGAAGCAGCAGCAAAATTAGAGTGGGATGACGCTCCCTTGCAGGCGGTGAGAAAACTGCTGCCGGTGAGTTCGGTGATTGCCACGGAAATTTGCGATCGCATTTGGGAACTGTATCCCCGCTATCGAAGTAACAACGGTTACCTGAATAATGAACAAATCCGCAAATCCAGCCTTCGCGATGTCGAGATGTTCCAAGTGTATCTGTGGGCTTGTGTACTCGAACAAAGTATTGCAGCGGTACAACAGGAGTTATTTCCCCTCTGTGTGATGCTCTATCCCTCCTTGGGGGTGCAGTGGGAATTGGTGAGGCAAATGCTCAACCTGTTAGGACAACAATTGCGCGATCGGCTCACATTTGAAGAGTACGATTTATTTGTTCCCTACTTACGAACGATGTGGGAGATGTTTTCTCCGGCAGTGTTCTCCCCCACAACCAAGTCGGACAAATCCGAGGCGATCGCCCTTGAATCTGAGGACTTTTTCGACTCCAATGAATCTCTCGGGAATTGGGTCGTTGGGTAGGAGGGTGCTCGTCCAGACGAGTGGAAACGACTTCAGTCGTTACTACAAACATCGGAAAAATTTCCTTTTTATTCCTCATTTTTTCCCTTACTCCGAACTCAGAAATAATCGCTAAAATGGGAAAAGATGGGGAAATGTTTGAGATTACCCGTCATTTTGAATCAACACTAGAGGTTAATAAACAGATGGCATTACAACAAGGTGATACAGGTTCGCAGGTCGAACAATTACAGATGCAATTAGAAAAGTTAGGATATAACATCGGGCGTTTTAACCCAAACTTTGGCCCTCTGCTCACCGAGATAGTACAAGCCTTTCAAGCGGAATCGGGACTGATTGTCGATGGGGTTGTCGGAGAGCAAACTCAAACCGCAATCGATCGCGCCGTCGCCGGAATTACCCTACCCACCCGAGTTTCCCCGCCTCCTGTCAGTCCTGCTGGGGATTTTAACACCGGCAACTGGCAGGAATGGAGGATTGTCACCCAAGGCGGATTAAATGCCCGTAGCGGCCCAGGATTTGAATTTCCCGTGGAAAGTACCCTCCCAGGCGGCAGTCTCGTCACCCGTCATCCCAGTTATACTAATCCAGTCCAAGGCGATCGCACTGGCAAACCCTGGTTAGTGATTACCAATCAAGGTACAGCACAATTTATCCGGGCCAATAATCAGTTTATTGAGCCAGATATTCAGTCTTAATTTATTAGCAATTGTAGGGTGGGCACTGCCCACCCTACTTTTACTAAAAACCCATTTCTTCCTCTTCTCCCCCTTCCCTCTGAGGGAAGGGGGTTGGGGGGTTAGGTCAGGGCTTTGTTAGTATAGACCCACCCTTAATGGTGCGGGGTTTTCACCTTATTTCACCCATCATTTTTCTGAAAAATCACCGATAAATTATTAGCAGGCATCTCCACAATTTCCAGTAAATTCAAGCCATTTTCAAGAGCAACTGCCTCCACCTCCTCTAAATTCCTAACCCCCCATTCTGGGTTTTGCTGTTGCAGCATTTCATCAAAACTTTCATTCGACGGGGCCGTATGTTTTCCCCCTCGTTTATAAGGACCATACAGGTACAAAATTCCCCCCACAGGTAGAATTCGACCCGCCCCCGCCATCAATCCTAAAGTAGCCGTAAACGGAGAAATATGAATTAAATTAATAGCAATTATTGCCGTAATCTCCGATAAATTCACCATCGGATTCTCGGCGGATTCAATCGACCAAACCGACTCGGCAACATTCAGGGGAATCGGAGGGAAAAGATTGTCCGATCGCACCTCTTTCATCCAGGCGAGAATACTCTCCCGTAATATCGGTTCTGCTTCACTCGGTTGCCAGAATCGCGGTTTGAGACGAGGGGCAAAAAAGATGGCGTGTTCACCACTTCCGCTGGCAACTTCTAACACCGTTCCAGTTGGCGGCAGAACCCGACGCAACACCTTTAAAATCGGTTCACGGTTGCGTTGAGTCGCCGGGGCGAATCTTCTGGCATCATTGGGGTTGTTCATTTTTTTTTCTACTTTTTGTCCATTCAGAGGATTAACATTGCTAAAATTAGAATAGCAAACCGTCGGACAATTATCGGGCAAACCTAACTGAAATCATAATGATAGTAAACGAGGCGATCGCCTTAGAAACCGCACCCTCTTTAACCTCTGAACCCGGAGGCAATGACCCCCATCGCTTTGATGTTCGGGAAGCCTGGTATCCCGTCTATTATCTCCAAGATTTGGACCCGTCCAAAATCATGAAATTTACCCTATTGGAGGTAGACTTAGCCATTTGGTGGGATAAAACTGGGCAATCTTGGCGGGCATTTGAAGATAAATGTCCCCACCGTCTCGCACCTCTATCGGAGGGAAGAATTAATGAAAAAGGTTGGTTAGAATGTCCCTATCATGGATGGGCTTTTTCCGCAACTGGCAAGTGCGAAAATATTCCCCAGCAGAATGAGGGGGGCACAGGCGAACATTCAGAACGAGCCTGTGTGAGAAACTTTCCCACCGTAGCTCATCAGGGATTATTATTCGTGTATGCCGGAAATCCCGAGAATGCACCACAGACAAAAGTTCCCTTGATTGACCCATTGGAAGAATCCCCGGAAAAGTGGGTTTGTTTGAATACCTTTCGCGACTTACCTTATGATGCCCTCACTCTGTTAGAAAACGTTCTGGATGCCAGTCATATCCCCTATACCCATCATCGCACCGTCGGTAACCGTGCCAATGCCGGAAAGGTTGAATTGGAGGTGATAGCATCAGGAAAACAAGGATTTCAAGGATTCTGGGAAGAAGGACCGCGCAAAGGCACATTAGGCAGTCAGCAGACTCATTTTGTTGCACCGGGACTGATGTGGCATGACCTCACCTCCAAGCAATTTGGGAGAACGATGACAGTCGTTTATGCGACTCCAATTCGCAAGGGAGAATGTCGATTATTTGCCCGATTTCCCTTTCAGTTTGCCTCAAAAGTTCCAGGAACTTTGATTAAATTAACGCCGCAATGGTATTCTCATATTGGACAGAATGCCATTTTGGAAGATGACCAGATTTTTTTATACAATCAAGAGCGATATTTAGAGGCAGCAGGAGGGAGTGAGAAAGTCGCTAAGGCGTTTTATTTGCCCACAAAAGCGGATTTGTTTGTCTTGGCATTTCGGAAATGGGTGAATGAGTATGACGCTGATCCCTTTCCGGGAGAATCCTTTGGAACAAGGCGATCGCGCGAAGAGTTACTCGATCGCTATCATTCCCACACCATCCATTGCCGCAGTTGTTCCACAGCATTGCGCCGCATCCAGAAACTGCGGGAACTGGCGGGAATTTTAGCTGCGATCGCCTGGATAACCGCCCCCTTATTAACCGTAATCACCACCGAAAACACCGTTCCCACCGTGGCCATTTCCACCGGCATTACCCTGGTCCTAAGTGCGCTCTGGTGGGGATTAGGTAAGTTAGAACGCCGGTTCTACGAAGGGCGAGATATCCCACCGAGGAACTTGCCCGAGAAGAAGTAAGAGACCCGAAATTTCCGGCCTCCTGACATCTTGCACCCGTTGCCACAACCGGCGGGGTTGCAACAACCGGCGGGGGTAGGTTTTTTATGCTTATGGTGATTTGCCTTACGATTAACTGCACCTCCGGTCCCCTCCCCTTGCCAAGGTCCGGGGACCGTTCGTAAGGGAAATCACTATGAGCGATCGCAGTGCGCAAGTGGCGATCGCCACTTGCGCGTGAACCCCACCCTAACCCTCCCCTTGCCAAGGTCCGGGGACCGTTCGTAAGGGAAATCACTATGTGCGTAAAAAACTACTCTTGTAAGGGGATTTATCCCCCGCCGGTTGTTGCTACCCGCCGGTTGTTGCTACCCCTCGGGGTGATTTTATGCTATACCCAAACTAGGCGAAAATCCCCTCTCCCAACCCTATTGCCATGCAAAACCCCCTCGATTTACTGAAGACCCAAAAACTGCTCATCGGTGGCACGGCGATTTTATCATTAGCGGCCTTGGGTTGCGGTCCTGCTGCTGGAATTTTAGCCGCAAAATATGCCGTGGATGCCATTGCCTTTTCCGGTTTCCTCGCCAATGTGCTATCGGGAATGACTGCCAATAATGTCGGCGCATTAGTCGATAAAGTATTAAACAACAATCCCGATATATTAAAAAATCAAGACTTAGGGAAGGCAACGGGACTGGCGATCGCCCTGGGGATTCGCACTGTTGCCGATGAGAAAGAGTTTACCAAATCGCAGCAGAAGATATTACGCGCTTTGGCAGATAAAACCGTTGAGTATTGGCTGAAAACTAAGCCCAGCGAACTTGCCGAGAAAGACTTATCCACCCTGGATGAGAGTCAGATTCGCTATGCTTTTGCTGCCAATGCCGGAGAATATGACCAGCTGCGGGTATTAGACGAACCGCAGTGGCAAATTGTCGTCCGAGGGTTGATGCAGCAGCATTTGGGGGCAGATGTGGCAGAGTATGAACCGGCAATTCAGGCGATCGCCCGTCACCTGAACGAGAAATTTGCCACCAACCTGCGGAAAGTCTTGGCAGATGACGCCCTGGGGAAACAGGCATTTAAAAAGATGCTGTTGGACTTACAGCGAGAAACCGTGGGGATATTGCGGCATATATGCGATCGGCTCGACGAACTGCCCAATAAAACCGAACTCAACGCCCAATTCAGGGAACTCGAAACCGCTTTAGGCCAAGATAACCAACAACAGATTCGCCTCTTAAGACAAATCTTGGCACAGATGCAGCCATCCCCCCGACACCCCAAACCGGAATTACCCGACTCCCAGGGAAATCGGATTGCCCCCCTCTACAACGTCCCCAATCTCCCGCCTAAATTCCTGCCTCGCCCGGAAGAACTGGCCCAAATCAAGCAGAAACTCCTCGGAAACGAGAGTCAGAAACTGGTAATGACCGGGGTTTCCCAGCGCGTGGGGGTGCAGGGGATGGGTGGCATCGGCAAAACCCTGTTAGCTGCCGCAGTCGCGCAAGATGAGGAAGTGTGGCGAAAGTTTCCCGATGGGGTGATGTGGGTGACCCTGGGTCAAACCCCCGATATAGTGACGCGACAAATCGATATTGCCGATTACCTCCTGGGATATCGTCCCTATTTTGAAGATATCCCCCAGGGGAAAGGGGAACTCCGACAATTGCTGGCCGATAAAGCCTGTTTGTTGATTTTAGATGATGTCTGGCAGATGCACCATGCTGCGGCATTTGATGTTTTAGGGTCGAATTGTCAGCTATTGCTGACTACTCGGGATGCCGCATTGATTACCGGATTCGGGGCGCAGGGGCATGAAGTCGGGTTACTCACCGAAGCTCAAGCATTAGGGTTGCTGGCGCAGTGGGCGGGGGAACATTTGGAAACTTTGCCC
>NZ_JAFLQW010000012.1 GCF_017313335.1 Phormidium pseudopriestleyi FRX01
GGGAGACAAGACTTCAAAGACGACTTGGGGGGGATGTTGTCTTCTTGCCATTGCAGATAAGACCCACGGTCGCCTTTGGGGCGTCCAAAGGCGACCATCACATCTGGGGCGACTTGCTGTTTATTGTTGCCTTCGACAGGATACCAGAGTAAGTCTCCGGCTACAAATACGTTGGGGTCTTCTTTAAACAGGGCATCTATTCCCCCTTGAAGGGTGACAATCCATTGGAATTGTTCGGTGTTATCTGCGATGGGTTGACCGTCGCTTTCGGGGTAGATGATTGGGGTTTTTGGATTGGTTGTAGTTTCTGGAATCATTGTGGCCTCCGTTGGTTGGTTTGGCTCGAATTAAATGTTAAAACTAGGGGAATTTGAGGTATTTTTTGAGGAGTTTATGATAAAATAATTATAGCAAAATCATCGTGTTTTGGGGTTTTGAGGAGGGGAGTAACTCCACGGATATGAGGGCCTAGGGATTCTCTAATGTTCGTGAAGTTTTGCAGGCGGCAGATCCGCTGATTTTTCGTGACAGGGCGGAGCCATGTCACGAGGATGGGGGGGGGAGGTTCTGGCTGCTGTTAGGGGCTTAATCGGCTGATTTGGGTGAAGTTTTGCAGGCGGCAGATCCGCTGATTTTTCGTGACAGGGCGGAGCGATGTCACGAGGATGGGGGGTAGGTTTGGAGTGGGGATGGAAAATTGAGGATTCAGAAGTACACAATTTTTCTGTCCCCTCTGTGATTTATAATGAAGGATTAGCAAATAATCGCTTAGGCTTTTCGGTTTGATGGGTGTGAGCCGGGGGAGTGACCGATCGCCCATTAGATATCTTTGATTTTTGGGGCATACCCCTGAGATTTGCGGTTGAAACGGGCAAAAAGTGATGGGGATCACGGATCAGGCGGATGGGGATCACTTCCCTCGGGGTGGTTTTCAGGGATGATTCTAATGGAAGACAGAGAATAACTTCTCTGGATTCTACCCGATGAGTTCCCGGTAACGCAATCGGTTTTTACTCAAAAAGATTGTTTTTTTGGATGATTCTGTAGGCAGGAGCCGATCGCCCGTTGAATTTTCCACCAGTCAAGGATGCCAGTCCATGTTATTGACAGGTCAAAAGGCAAAACAGCGATTTTCACCGATTCAGAATCGATTCTCCCTAATCCTGCAAATTTTTCTGTTCTTTTAGTTTCTTGTTTTTTGTCGTCCCATCATTTAACCGAGAGGGTTTAAAATGCAGACACTTCAAGCGATTCGATGTCCCAATTGTGGAAGTCTCGCGGAACGGTATTACTTTTCAAAACGAGATTTCAGTCAGACTCAATGTCCAAGTTGTGACTATTTGATGGTGAGTTGTGTGAGTACGGGTCGCGTAGTGGAGGCTTATGCTCCGGGTCTCTCGGTTCGTCGGTCCCATTAAATTTATAACTCAAATCGATTAATTCTCTCTTCCTGACTAACATTCTTGCTGCTTAATTCGGGCGATCGCATTTCAAAAGGCGATCGCCCTTTTTTTAGGCTTTGGAAGCCCTCAATTGACCACAGGCTGCATCAGCTTCTAATCCCCTGGAATAGCGGACGCTGACTGCAATATGTCGCTTTTCTAAGGCTTCCACAAAGGCTTGTACCCGCTGGCGATTGGGTCGTTTAAAGTCTACTTCCTCAATCGGGTTATAGGGAATCAAGTTGACGTGACTTTGGAACCCGCGCAATAAGCTGGCGAGTTCTTCGGCATTTTGGGTGCGATCGTTAAATTCGGCGAGTAAGATATATTCAAACGTCACCCGGCGTCCAGAAATTTTCACATAGTCCCGACAATCGGCAATGATTTTTTCGATGGAATACCCCCCGGCATTAGGAATCAGTTTTTCCCGGAGTTTTTGGTTAGAGGCATGGAGACTGACGGCAAGGGTAAATTGACCGCGATGTTTGGCGAGTTGGGGGATGCGATCGCGGATGCCGACGGTGGAAATGGTGATGCAGCGTTGACCAATTCCAATATCTTCATTGATTGATCTCACTGCCGCTAAAACATTCTCGGTATTGAGTAACGGTTCTCCCATTCCCATAAACACAACATGACTCACCCGGCGTCCAAAGTCTTCCTGTACGGTTAAGACTTGATCCACAATTTCATGAGTTGCCAAATTGCGAGTAAATCCGCCTTTTCCCGTGGCGCAAAAATCACAACCCATTGGACATCCCACTTGAGAAGAAACGCAAACTGTCAAGCGTTTTTCTGTGGGAATTCCCACCGCTTCAATGATTTGACCATCGGTTAATTGCAGTAAATATTTAATCGTGCCATCGGAGGCAATGGACTTGTGAGAAATAGTCGATCGCCCGAGGGGATAGTCGGCCACTTGTTCACGCCACTGTTTGGAAAATACGGTAATGTCAGCCAGCGATCGCGCGCCTTTGTCATAAATCCAGTTATGCAGTTGTTTTCCCCGATAGGCGGGTTGTTGTTTCTGTTGCACCCATTCGGTTAATTCGGGTAACGAGAGTCCCAAAAGAGGCATTTTCTCCGGGGAAGATTTTCCAGGTTTGGTTTGTTCCACTGTTTCTGTGGCGGGTTGTGCAGCGGTAGGTTGAGGGTTAGTCGTCATGATAGATACAACTCTAAGGGTAGGGGGTCTAGGCGATCGGGATTTGTGGCTAACACAGTTGCAGAACAATTTCAGGCAGTTTCTAGGATACAGAAAGTATCCGGGAAGGTCAGTTCCGTTAACCCCTACTTTAGTTTAGCAACTCTGTGGATTGGAAATCGCCGCCACAATTTATCCAAGCTAGAGGGTCCAGACTGGATGAAGGCGGCAAGGGAGCAAGATGCTCCCACTCCTTAATTTTATGATTCCAGGGCCTTAGACTAGCGATATAAAGCCGGTTTATCGTCACTATCGGTCTAATCCGGTCCCCATGCCATAGCTGTTACTGGTACTTGGATCGGGAAAGGGAAGTAACTTGCGTTCTTTCTCTGCTTTTTCAGAATTCTTACCCAGGAGAAAATAAGTTTTCATTTCTCCTTTGCCTTTAATCATAATGGAACCGCGTTCTTCAAACTGATAGTGTTTTGCTAACAATTGATAAGTATCTTCGCTGACTTGAATCGAACCGGGTAGACCGTGAGATTCCATGCGACTGGCAATATTGACGGCATCTCCCCAGAGGTCATAGATAAATTTTTTCTGCCCGATTACTCCGGCAACGACGGATCCCGTGTTCATGCCAATTCTAATGTTGATATTCTCCTGATGATTGAGATTAAACTGGCCGATCGCCTGCTGCATATCGAGGGCCATTTCCGCGACATCTTTGGCACAATCGGCTTTGGGTTCAGGAAGTCCGCCAACGAGCATATAAGCATCGCCAATGGTTTTAATTTTTTCTAACCCGTGCAAGTCTGCGATGCGGTCAAATTCAGAAAAAATTTCGTTGAGGAGGGTCACCAGTTCCCGGGGAGAAATGCGGGAGGAGAGATTGGTAAACCCGACAATATCCGCAAATAAGATGGTGACATCGGTAAACTGATCGGCAATGGTGGTGGTTTCTTCTTTGAGGCGATCGGCGATGGTTTTGGGTAAAATATTGAGCAGGAGACTTTCAGATTTGGCTTGTTCAATTTCTAATTGTTTTAAGGCATAGATAAATTCTTGGGCGATCGCACTGGCAAAAACCAGAGCTAACAACAACGCAGCCACCAGCAATCCCGTCGCTGCCTGACTGGTTTGGTTAATTCGGTATGCTCCCTGCTGAACTTCTTGACGGGCGATTTCCAGCAGTTGAGCAGAGAGTTCAGCAGCTTGGCGATCAAATTGGGAAATTTGGGCGCGAATTTCCAGATCTAAGCGGATAATTTGTCGGGCGAGAGCTTGATAATCATTGAGGGCATTGAGGGCATTTAATTGCCGTTCTAAAGTTAAGTTAGGGGACTGCCTAATTGCCGTCTGTAACTCCTCGATTGCTTGATATAGGGCAGTACGTTCGGAATTTTGGCGATCGCTGAGATAGTCTTCTTCCCGAAATTGCAGTTGCATATATAACTGGCTTAACTCCTGATCATCAGCAAATTGGAGAATATCCCCCACCCGTTGGGACTTTTGCTGTAAACGAGCCAGTATTCCCGTCTTATCCATCCCTAACTCCCCCACCAATCCGTAAGCTTCTCGAAAACTACTGGCGTACTGTTGCACCATTTCTTCATAAGAAACCACCGCAGGATTGCTCTGACGTAAGGTAGCACTGACTTGCTCTGTCGCCAGTAACGATTTCAGAAGATCGCTAATCGACAGGACCTGGTCAATCTGTTCCCCGTAAGCTCTAGCATATTCCTCTCGCGCATCTAAAAACCCGGTTGTTGACCACTGTTCAAAAAAGTCATGTTCTAGGCGACGGGCTTTGTCTAAAGCATCATTCATTTCAAACACCAATCGTTGTAGTTTAATGCTACTAACAATGGTTGCTTGAGTTTCGCTTCTCACAAAGCTCAAAGACAGCCATCCCGTTGTGGCAACCCCTCCCAAAATCAACATTAGCCCAATGAAAGCCGAGCTAAATTTTGCCGTGATATTTGAACTGCGCCCAGATTGATTTAAGCCTTGCCATTTCTTCATAACATTTCCTCAAATTCAGGCTCAACACCAAGAGATTTTTGAGTTCTGAGTAGATGCACCCCATGAGTTTCCTGAGCGTCTGACGGAAGATAGATGCACCGTTTTCTGATGAAGAAACGGCAAAGATGGTCAGCCAAACAGCTTAACTTTCGCAGTCGCCCCCGGATCCGTATTGCCAAGCTTGAATCCAGCGATGGCAATAATATTGTTGGGCGGGGGGTAACCGATTAACCCAGGTTTCACACCGTTGTCCGATGGGGGATAAGGCACTATAAATGCCCAGGTTAAGGTAATGCTGCATCCAGTCTACCAAAGCCGGGAGTCCGACTTGAGGAATGACTCGAAAGACGGAATGAGTTTGAGCGATCGCAGTTTTAAAAAGGGTTTGGGAGAGTCCGCCAAATTGAATCACATCTTGTAAAAATGGTTTAAGGACTGGATCTCCTAACTGTTCCATACAAGTAAAAACGCCGGAAAGGAGTTCATTAATTTGATTCGGTGCGAGTTGTTGTTCCATCCCGACACTCATCGCTCTTTGAAACAACCAAGTGACCGAAATATTCGGCTGATAGGGTTGTAATCGGGCTAAGGCACTTGAAGAGAGCATCTCTCGTGATAATGCCTCATCAATGCCCTCGGTTAGGCGTTTGAGGTGGCGCAACATGGCTCCAAATCCCCCAAAACTCAGAGGAGATTGGAGTCCGCTACTATCCCCAACCGCCAGAATTCGGTCCCAGGGCGATCGCACTGGACTGTCTCGATAGGCGGGAAAAAACCCAAACAGCGCCCGCACAAATTCTAACTGGTCTAACTCTACTTTTTGATATTCTGGCAACAACTTTAAGTAATCTTCAAATAACTCGGTTAAACTCAGGCGATTGGGATGGGCATCTAAATAAGTAAATAAATAAGTAGTTCGACCATCTCTTGCGGGAAAAGCTTCCCAAAAATACTGACATTGCTTTTGAATTGGTGTGAATGAGGTGATTAAATCTCCCGTTTCATTATGGGGAAATCCTTTCGCACAACTGCCGACAACCAGACAGACACTATCGGGTTTTTGTCCTTGGCGAATTTGGCGGACAATGGGGGAAAAATGCCCCATGACATCGAGGAGTAAGCGCGCCGTAAAGGATTGTCCCGTTGTACTTTTGACGACGATGCCATTGGGGTGAATGCTGGCACTTTCAAACGGGGTTTTTTCAAAAATTTGACCCCCAGCTTGTAAAAAGCGGGCTTTGAGGGTGTCGAGAAGATACACTGGATCAACGCCGATGTTGAGAACGTCGCGGACCCAGAATTCGGGACCGCCATTAAATTGAATGCGGGCGGGATTGTATTGGGTGGCGATCGCCTGTTCTAGCTGTTCTTCTGAAAGTAAATCTAGTTCTAAAAATACCGTTAATTCTTCGCGGGAAATGTTCCATTCTTGATCTCGACCCCGCAGGATACCGCGCTCAATTAAAGCCACACGCCACCCTTTAACGGCTAAAGCAGCCCCGATAAAAATTCCTAACGTGCCACCACACACTAAAATATCCCAGTCCAGCTTGTTGACAGGTTGTGACTGTTCGGTGATGACAGAGGGAATCACTTGGGGATTGTTTTTAAGGGATTGCCAGAGGCGATCGCTGCGATGGAGTCCTGTGAGAACATCACCGGGTAGTTGAGAGAGAATGCGTTCAGTCAGGGTCATGGTTTTAACTCAAATTTCGACTCAACAAAGGGGTAAGCGGATATAAAATGTTGTGCCTTTTCCAGCTTGAGATTCAAAGGTAATATCGCCCCCATGTGCTTCCACAATCGAAAGCGCGATCGCCGTTCCCAGTCCCGTTCCACCGCGCTTGCCATAAGTGACAAAGGGATCGAATAATCGGGCTTGAATGGCTTCAGGAATGCCCGGGCCGGTGTCAGCAATTTTGATCAGGGCATCCCGGTGCAGCTTCGTTGCAACCATGACAATTTGTCCCCCCTGACCATCTAAGGCTTCTACTGCATTTCCGACTAAGTTCTGCCAGACGCGCATCAGTTTATTTTCATCGGCATTCAGAACAATATTATCACAGTTAAGAATAAACTTTATATGAAATTGATTCCAATAAATAAAATTTAATCTTTGAAATTTTTCTAAGGTTTCGGCTAAATTAATAGGCTTTTTATTTAGAACTGCGTTACCACGAGTAAATTCTAAAATCTCCTCAGTCATGACTAACATTTGATTGATTTGCGCTTGAATTAAACTGCACCATTCTTGAGTTTCTTCATCCTTATGCAAATCTTTCAACATGGAAGTGGCTAAAGAAATCCCGGTAAAGGGACTTTTAAAATCATGAATAATGGTATTTGCCATCTCTCCGACGGCCATCATTTTATGTTTATGGACCATTTGATTCACATATTGTTCAGTGGTCAGCCGCAGATAATGGATAATATGGTGAAATAATTGCAACACCACCTTTCCCGGAGAGCGTTCTAAAATATCCATCAAGCGATCACGCGGGATTTTGGCAATGGTGACTGGGGTGCAAGCCACGGCCCTGGCACTGCGGGGTTGTCCATCTAAAACACCAAACTCGCCAAAAAAGTCATTTTCCTCAGCCCAGGCCACATTTTGATATTGACCTAATCCGCCTCGTTTGCTAAATTCAATTTTGCCGTCTAAAACGAGATACAAAGAATCAGGTTTTTCATTTTCTTCAAAAATAACCGTACCTTGGGGAAATTTTTCTATTGTCGCACTCTGGCATAATTCCGGTCTTTGTTCGGGGAGAAAATATGAAATAAATCGATGCGATTCCAAATCCATGTTAAGTTACCTGCATCGGGAATAGACTAGGGGGATTGACTCTATCCTACGAAAGTTTAGGGATGGGGTAAATGCCTCTTTTAAAAGTTTTTAGCCTTGTGGATCGCTTTTTCCGGTTTGGAGACTAACACCGGGGGGGACAAGACAGACGAGCGGGAAAGGTTTTATTGTCCTAAAGCTAACACAGCATTCTGTCCGCCAAAGCCAAAACTAAAACAGAGGGTGTGTTCTACCGGGATTTGACGCGATCGCCTCACGAAATCCAGTTCAAATTCGGGGACAGTCAACCCCACACAAGGGGGTAAACAGCGATCGCGCATCGCCAAGAGACAAAAGGCCGCACCCAAAGCCCCAGAAGCGCCTAAACTATGACCTGTGGCTCCTTTGGTCGAACTCACCGGCACACCTTGGGGAAAGAGGGAAGCAATTAATTTGGCTTCAGTGCAGTCATTGAGGTGGGTGCTGGTGCCATGAGCGTGAATATAATCAATTTCTGACGGGTGCAACTGCGATCGCCTCAGACA
>NZ_JAFLQW010000059.1 GCF_017313335.1 Phormidium pseudopriestleyi FRX01
CGGGGGCAGTTTCTGGGGATACGATTAAGAGATATGTTGAGAACCAAAAAACTAAGTAATTGGTTAGCTACGTACCTACGCTAACCCCCTTATATCCCACGGCTAAAGCACGTGGGTTTTACGGCGTTTTCTATAAATTGCAATAACTCACGCTGTTGCCAGAGCATTAATATGCCTGTAATTGCCATAGTCGCGAGGGCAAGCTGACGAAAGTGCTGGTTGCTCATGCGGAGGAGGACGTAGCGACCCAGGAGGTTACCGGGTGCTGCAGCTAGACCGATCGCCAATCCATATCCCAGGTACTGCGGTGTCATCGCACCAAAGGCCAAATAAATCACAATTTTGATGATATGAATCACCACCACATTAGCGGCTTTGGTGGCAATCATTTCTTCTTTGACTAATCCGTATTTAAGATAGAGGGGATTTAAGAGGGGACCACTACTGCCGATGAGTCCGGAAATAAAGGAATACAGAAATCCGGCGGGTAAAAAATACCAGGTTGCGATGCGGAAACTACTTTCTTGTTTTTTAAGCCCAAAGCCGACTACGCTCAAAATCAGGAACAAGCCGATCAGGAGTTGTAGCCATTCTATATTCATTTGGGTAAACAAATACGCACCTAAAATCGCACCTAAAATCGCCCCGGGTAGATACCAGAGGGTAATTTTCCAGTTGATATCACTCCAGAATAAAAAGATCCGTTGCGAATTTCCGAGCAACATCCCAATGGTAATCACGGGTGCCACTGCGCCCGATCCCAGCAAAAGATTAACCAGTGGAATTAAGAGGAGCGGACTGCCTGCGGCTGCTAAGGTACTGGTGAACCAGGACAGGAAACTAGCTAGGGTTAGCCAAAGAAGGAGTATGGACACGAATGAACCGGCTGTTAAAGTTCTTTATCTATTATTCTCCCACCTTTAACCGAATTTTAACCGGGTCAGTTCCCCAGGTTGTTTTCTTCGCCAATGTTTACTCAGGTTTTAAAACTGCAACACTTCTTTTCTACCAGGGAAGATGTTTAATTACCACTTCGCAGTGTCCAGAACTAGAAAGCGGATTGTCTAAATCCTAAATCCTGAAGTGCCTATATATTCTGAGGAAACGTAGTAGCCCTGACATGACGGAATACTGAGGCGTCGGACGTACTTCTTAACTAATCAAGAAGCCCGCACCGTACTGTAATCAGTCGGTGTGTGGAGTCGTCACCTTTTACGGGTATCAGTCTAACCCAGTTCCTCATCGTCTTGTGGGGGATGGGGAAATATTTTGGCCATCATGTAGCGCGGGTTTAATTGTCCCGATTGCTGCCGGGGACCGTCGCCGCCATCTGGGGGTGCAATGCAAATGGCAGTTTGGTGAACTCCGACCATAATTGCCATGACTCCGTTGATGATCCCATCGATCTGCTCGATCAGGTTTTGAGCTTGCTCTAAATCCGGTGTCAAAATAAAAAAGGTTTTGACTCCCGTTGGGGAAGGCGCGAGGCCAAATTGACATTCTCTTAACAATTCCTGAGTCTGGCGATCTACGGAATCGTAGAAACGGTTGAACAAGGCTTGATAAAATGATTCAGCAAGCTGGCGATCGCCAAAGCTGGGTTTATACAACATAATAACTCTCAAAGGTAACAGCGTTTCTAGGGCTTGAAAATACGGCTATGGTTCTAGTGTGGCCGTTTTTAATGTGACTCACTGCGATCGCTATCCGGGTAGAACGTGACTCTCATCAGAATTTGCAGTGATGCAAATCCGGGTCAGGTTGTGTTTTCAGTCTGACTTGGCCTGGGTTTCACAAGGCTGCTTTTGCCTCAACTGTGCTTTTGCCCCAGTCGGCATTCGGGCAACCCGATGACAGCTTCATCGTCAAAGGCGGGTCCGCTTACAGCGGCGATCGTTGATCCCCACGGGGTTGTATTGATAAGTTAGAACTAATACCGCCCAGACCCCGCCAATATGTTTTCGTTCCAGTTCGACTCCTTATTACCCTGAAGGAGCGAATTTTTGACAAGGTGGCTTACCCCTCGACTTGGATCTTAGCTCGTTTTTTTACGATGTCCCTCTGGTTTCAGGTTACTCCAAACCGGCACAATCCAAATCCAACCTCCAGACGACCTGTGATTCTTGGGTTAGAACCGCTTGGGTGTTCCTTGACCCCCGGGCTAAGGGAGGAACCGGACCCCAACTGTTCCGAATGTGGCACCGCGATCGATTCTGCTCCTATCTTTCCTCTTTTCGCTCGGTTATAAACTAATGTAACGATTTTTCTTTCCCCAAACCATGAGACTCAAGGTGGATACGATAGAAATTTCTATCATCAGGTATAGATTACCCCCTCTTTAGGCCCTCCGATATCTGTTAGATTTCCCGGTTAAGATGCGATCGCCACAACATCCAGCGGCGAGTCAAGCGTCCAAAACTTGTCTGCCTTTTATAACAATTCTTCTCCAGAATATTGACAAAATTAAACGCTCAGGGTTTCTCTTCAAAAACATCGGAGGTAACAATTCCGGACTTTATCCCCGGCGCGATCGGCCTCCCGCCTCACCGCAAGCCAGTTGAGGGGTGGGGGATCTGTTGTCGCGATCGCACCGGAATGGCTAGACTGTAATTTTAACAAAGATGGGTTGATCAACCCCGATTCAAGAGGATAAACTATGGTAAATTATGACCTGCGAGGAGAACTCTATCGCGGCTGGATCGTCGTTCCGATTCGGGCCGAAGATATTTTTTTTTATGAATTTCATAGTCCCGAGGGATACCGGAATATCAACCTCAGACCCTTTGATACTCCCGAAGACGCGATCGCCTGCGCCCGAGATGAAATCGATCAGATCATTGAAATTTTTGCAAAGGCCGCTTAACCCGGGCGAGTTGCGACAGCATCGATAAACTCATCCTAGGATGTCGCTACCCTCTTACCTCTATATATAGCGGTTCGGTGGCCTCATTCGCGTACAGATATTTAGAGGAGTGCGTAAAGCCTGAGCCCGGGCTTCGCTGTGCGAACGCACTCCAAAAATGTACGCGAATGACTGTGGGAAAGGCTATAGGACCAGAAACTGAGTTTCTGGTCCTGATTTTCTGTGGAGGAACAAAGATTTTCTCTAACCTAATAAGCTCACCTTATCTGTCTGATTAGAAAAAACAGGGTAATTAACCCTTTACAAACCGTTACAAAAGCATTAATATAAAAACATCATAACTACCTCGACAACCAAATAGCAATCATAAAACTATGACCACAACTTTACAGCAGCGCGAAAGCGCTAATCTGTGGGACCGCTTCTGCGAGTGGGTCGCCTCCACCGAAAACCGCCTTTATATCGGCTGGTTCGGCGTGTTGATGATTCCCACCCTCTTAAGCGCCACCGTCTGCTTCATCATCGCTTTCATCGCGGCACCCCCCGTTGACATCGATGGTATCCGCGAACCCGTTGCCGGTTCTTTACTGTATGGAAACAACATCATCTCTGGTGCAGTTGTTCCTTCGAGTAATGCGATCGGTTTGCACTTCTACCCCATCTGGGAAGCAGCCAGCTTGGATGAGTGGCTCTACAATGGTGGCCCTTACCAGCTAGTGATTTTCCACTTCCTCATCGGCATCTTCTGCTACATGGGTCGTGAGTGGGAACTCTCCTACCGCTTAGGAATGCGTCCTTGGATC
>NZ_JAFLQW010000407.1 GCF_017313335.1 Phormidium pseudopriestleyi FRX01
AATCGAAGATTGGATAGACCAACTGCCTAACCCCACAGAACAAGACTCTGCCCATTAACATGGGCGCGAAAGGGTTCGCTACATCCCACGCTTAAAAGACGTGGGTTTTGCTCCCCTCTCGAACTCTCCCGCTCTATAAATGCTTAATTGTTAAGGCACAGTAACGTGACAGCAGCAGGACCGACGTAGCTAGAAGAGAGAATGAATGATTCTGACTTCTAAATCCTGAATTTTTAACCCATTCCAGTTGACTTGAACAACCTCAGAGAGAACCATGACATTTTTCCGCAAAGACGAGCAACTCGAAAACTTAGGCGATCGCATTTTAGCGGCAACCTGGGAGCAATTCCCCGAATTAAACCGCAACCAACTGGCGATGACCTGGGTGGTTTATGACCCTCCCGTATCGGTGAATACCGGCGGTGCCCTGAGTCCCGATGCATTTTGGGACCATCCAGTGCGCGGATTTAACTATCGCGGCGTGGAACGGATTTATCCGGCGAGTGTGGTCAAGCTGTTCTATCTCGTCGCGGTCTATGAATGGATGGAAAAAGAGATGATTCAGAGCTCCCCGGAGTTAGAACGGGCCATCCGAGATATGATTGTTGACTCCAGCAATGATGCCACAAGTCTGGTGATGGATATATTAACCGGGACCACCAGTGGTCCGGAATTGTCTTCTGGACCATTTGAAACCTGGAAGCACCAGCGCAATTTAGTAAATCGCTACTTTCAGTCTCTGGGATGGCCGGAACTAGAATCAATTAATGTCAACCACAAAACCTGGTGCGATGGGGCTTATGGTCGGGAGCGGGTTTTCCTGGGAGAGTTAATGGAAAATCGGAATATGCTGACCACGAATGCGACGGCACGTCTCTTGCATAGCATTGTCGGTGGGGTAGCGGTCTCGGCAAAGGCCACCACGGCGATGATGAAGTTAATGAAACGCTCCCTAGACCCCGATGACCTGGCGGAGGACATAGAAAATCAAGTGACGGGGTTTTTGGGTGCTCTTCTCGATCGCCAAACTCGGATTTGGTCTAAGGCAGGTTTAACCAGTACAGTCCGCCACGATGCGGCTTATATTGAATTACCGGAACAGCGCCCTTATTTATTGGCGGTCTTTACCGAAGGCAAGGCGCACAGCAAAAATGAAGCAATTTTGCCCTTTGTTTCCCAACAAGTAGCCAGTGCGGTGGGTTCACTGTAAAACTTGGCTGGTTTTGGCGTTTTTTGGGGTGAGGATTTTCTGGGTGAAAGCTCTAGCTTGATCGCCTGGGTTTGGCGCGGAGTCGGGTTTTGGATCGGTCTGGTGAGGGCGACTACTCGGTTGAGGCTGAATTCTGCTTTTCAGAATAAAAATTCCCCTCTGTAACATTGAAGTACCTATTAGGAGTAATTGTGGAGTTTCTATCGATCGCAACTGGTGTTTTTCTCTTCGGTTTGATTGCTCTCGGTGGTGGGGGTGGTCCAAAAAGAGCGATGGCCGAGCCATTCTCAGGCGATGTCACTAGGGAATTGGAGTTAAGGGCGATCGCTCAGTGGCCGGAGAATCCCTCTTTTGAACCCCTCTCATGGGATGTCCAGTCTGAGGGCATCAATCCACCCCCTTTACTCGCGGCTCAATCGGGGAATTTTGCGGAACTATTGACCGGAACGAGAGCGATAAGCGCCCCCCATTATTTCATGTTCCCCGGTCAGCCAACGGTTCCTCAAAACCCCACGGCTGAAGCAGAAAACAATCGGGTTTTGGCACAACGAGATAACGACATCGAACTCGGTCGAACCAGTCGGGGAGTGGGTAACTATCTTGGTGCTGCCATTAATATTGGATTAAATGATGGTGGTAGTCCCTTGGGACGGGGAAGTTTTGCCTTGACCAGTAAAATCGGACTGGCGGAGCAAGTGTCTGTACGTCCTTCCCTCTTGTTTGGAGAACACTTGATGGTACTGGTGCCGGTCACCATTGACTTTCCCTTTGCGAATACGGAAGATAGCTTACAAGTCGATGTTGCACCTTATATTGGAAGTGGCATTGCGCTTTCAACGGATGAGGATAATTTCATTGGATTTTTTGGCACGGTGGGAATTGATCGAGTCTTGTTTGACCGATTTGTCGCCAATGCCGCCTTAAATGTTGGGTATGTCGAGGAGATTGAAGTCGGGATCTTTGTGGGCGGAGGTTATCGGTTCTAAATGGCTCTGCTGTAAACCCTTTCGGGTAGGTTTGTGATCGGATTAGCGATCGCCTTGCCCTGCCTATTCGCTAAAGGTGCAGTATTCCTCCCTCTATTATTTGTTAATTTTTGTTCACATAATACAAAAAATACATCTTAGGGACTATTGCATCTGGAGGGGGAATGGATTAGATTAGCAATGTTTTAGCATCTGCTCTTCTGGGTGATTAGATCCTTGTCCTGGAATGGCAGATGGCTAAGATTTTTTGCTTTTAGCTTGCTGATTTCGCGGTTTAGGGAACACTCTGATTTATTGGGAAAATCTGGGGGGTGGTTCTCAAGAATTCATTGAACTCAATCGCCAATTCATTCCCAGTTAAATTTACTCTTTCTGAACCGGAATTCATGCAAAATAAAACAAAATAATTCCCGTTTATTGATGAATTTGGAGGGCTATTATGGGTGTGAGGAAAAAATGGGCAGGATATACTGCTTTAATGGTGTTACCTTGGTTAGGTATCCAACAGGCTCTACCTGCGACAGCGCAATATCCCAGTCTCCCAGAGCCACCCAGTGTAGAGATGCACTGGCCAATGGATCTGGAAGTACAACAGACTCAGGAAGACGGTGAGACGGGGATAGTGCAACTCACGGAAACTGACCGCGCTGGTCTTGAAGATTTGGAACTGTCGATTGACTTTAATAAAGAGGATGTAGTAAGGGGCGCAGCTATTCTGCCAGAAAACACCGAAGTGCAATCTCCTAACGCATCGGATCTGGCTCAGGCCCGTTTTCCCAATTATCGCTACAGCGCGGGTTTTGATTTACCAACTTTTGGTTGGGTCAGGATGGACGGTCGCGGGATTGATAGTGTCCTGGGTATTAACGCGGGACTTGGCGTCTCCTACAAAAAATACTTTCAGCCGGCAGTTCCTGGGCAGTTTACTGGATCCTGGGGGGTGGGAACCTTTGCGTTGGTCTTACCCTACGCCACGATTGGTGGGGATTATCAGTGGGATAATGGCTGGTATGCGGGGGGCAATATTGGTGCAGGGTTGTACTACTTTGACGATGTAATTCCCTTCCCGGTTGGGTATATCGGCGTTGGGTATCGTTGGTAAGGAGCGATCGCACCACTGAAACCAACCACTGAAACCAATCCTAATAAAAAAATCCCCCACTACCTTTGCAAGGCGTGGGGGATTTTAAAAATAAATTGCTCTACATTGACTCATTCAACTCTAGAGTTCGCTGAGATCTGCTCAGAGTTGCCGAGAGTTAACTCAGGTGAGTCGTGGCGGGGCCTCGGTGCTTTCACAACGGAGAGGGAGGGATTCGAACCCTCGTTACGATTAAAACCGTAAAACAGATTAGCAATCTGCCGCTTTCAACCACTCAGCCACCTCTCCAAGCTGTCTTGAGACATCATAGCAGGTTTTTTTGAGTCTGAAAAGACCTTTGGCGAGGAATTTTGCAAATTTTTTTTAAAACTGGATGAAACCCAACCCAACTCCGGGATTCAGGTCAAGAAACTCGGTTTCTCAACCCACAGCAAGGGAACCAGAAACCCGGTTGGTCTTCCCCATGTTGTACCCCGGACCAGGCCGGACTGGGGAAACGGGGGTGAAAGCCATTCATGTTTGCCGGTTTATTTTCCTTTCCAGTCAACCCCAGCAAGACTTGTGGGGGGAGATTTTCCAAAAAGATTAAAAGATGATAAACTATTGAAAATTCCCACAAAAAGTGAGTCACTTGATTTAACTCGCCCAAGCCCTCAAAGGGGTTGCATGATGAACAGTAACCCTATTATCTAAGCACAAAAATTCCACGGTTCAGGCCAGAAACCTGAGCAACGGTTAAATGTATGGTATCTGTCTGCAAAGACGGGTCAATTTTCTCTCGTGTTAACCCAGGAGGGAAAAAAGTGAGCTGTAATCGGTTGAAAAGCAGTTTTGCTTATCAACTAAGTGTGTTCAAACTAAGGCCCGTGATCGCTGATGATCGAAACACAAGAGAAACACGGTAGGGCTGGTAGCCTCGCGCTCTAAAGATGCTATGTGGAAAGCCCACACGAGCGGTTTTAACCGCCTACACTGTAGTCCAACCATGATGAGGGTCGTTAATGTAGCGCTCTATCG
>NZ_JAFLQW010000314.1 GCF_017313335.1 Phormidium pseudopriestleyi FRX01
TGAGCCATCAAGAGGGTTTGGTCTCCAAACCCCTACATCAGAGGGTTTGGAGACCAAACCCCTACATCAGATCAGAGGGTTTGGAGACCAAACCCCTACATGAAACAACGATTTTTTGTCATTAAATTTACCACCTTGACATGGCTAAATAATAAACCTTCAGCCGATTCTCATCACTCGCTATTCAGGTCACCGCAACTTTATTCGGATCCAAAAACTGATAAACTTCAAAGGAAAAATTACCCGCCACGGGCTGATATTTCCCGGGAACAATTTTCAGATAATTATTCAAGATTAGAGACTCCAAAAAAATACCCCAGCGAGTCAAACTAATTTATTTCTAGGGGAGGCAACTCCCATCAGACTCAGAACTGGACTATCCGGATTTCTGAATTAGGGCTTGAAACAAAAGCTAGGCATTTGACCTCTATTGCCGCAGACGAAACCCCGATATTATCATGAAACTCCCTCGATTTTCGCTCAAAATTGCGTCTTTTTTTGTCGGATTCTTAACCTTTTTACTCATCGTCAGTTTATCGAGTCCCGGACAGGCAGTTCCCGCCGATATCCAAACCTTTGTGAATCGATTAAACCCGCAGATGGAACGGCTTTTAAAACAGCAACTCCATCGCCGCCAAGTCTTTTTTGATATTTCTCCTCAACAGTCAGGGACGATTACCCGATTGGAACCTTATGCTCGGATTAACCGAGATACAGTCTTTGATGTTAGCATTAGTTCTAGTGGCAATATTCCGGTTTTGACAGGAAAAGTTTTAACGGCCCAGGAACGAGACTTAATCGAAGGATTAGCTGCCGAAAGTTTCCCCAATGGGGCGGAATCCCATTTAGCCATTTTTCCCTATTCTGATATTGATTTAGATTATGGCATTACGGTCAAAGCCTTTAGCAATCTCTATACCAAACCGACCCTAGAAATTCAAGACTTAGCCACCCAAGTGCGGATGGGAACGGCTGTTAAGCTATTAGACTATAGTCCTGACCGCAAATTTGCCCGAGTCAGAATTGAAGATGATGGATATCTGGCTTGGATTCAACGGCAAGATTTGCTGGAATGCGATCGCCCGACCTTTGATGCTTGGATCAATGCCCCAAAAATACAACTCACCGAGACGATTTCCCAACCCCAAACCCTCTATTTAGGAACCCGCCTCCCCTTAATTCCCCAAGAAACTTCCGGGGATAAAATTACCATCAGCTTACCGGATAGTCGCACCCTGCAATTGTCAAATACCCAGGTAATTTCTCCCCAACTAATCGCCGATAAAACTCCCTTGATTCAACTTGCCAAACAATTTATGCCCCAGCAAAAATATGGAGGGGGTCGCTATTTATGGGGAGGAACCGTCGGCGATCGTCTCGACTGTAGCGGATTCGTCCAGACGGTTTTTCGAGAGGGAAATTTTTACTTACCCCGCGATGCCTATCAACAACAACTCTACTCTCAACCTGTGGGTGAAACGTTGCAAAACTTGAATGAATTACAACCGGGGGATTTAGTTTTTTTCAGTGAAAATCGGCGATTAGCGACTCATGTGGGGATTTATATTGGCAATTCCCAATTCATTCATTCGACTCCCCGAGGCGGTTACAGTGGGGTGAAAATTAATCGCCTCAGAAATGGGACTCAGTACGATCGCTATTTTCAGCGGATTTATTTTGGGGGAGGACGAGTACCGCCAATTCCCATCGGCGATCGCACCCTGCGCCTTCCCTCCTAATCCGGTAACTTTTTGGCAGGGACTGATCCGGAATCCGGTATTCAAAGGTTTATGAAAACCGCCAGGAGTTCACACTTTTTGCACTCACCCAATCAAGTGGGGGGTTAACCCCCTCATTTGAGGATTACCTCCTTCATTTGTAAATGTCAATGATCGAGATCTCTGAGATGACTTGATCAACTTCATGGGTTTTGTATGCTGGCGATCGCCACCTCCCTCTTCAAGAAACTTCATACTTGAAACTGTAGAGTTTTTCTAAACAACTATGACTTACAGGGAAGCCCTGCATACAACCACCCAGAGAACGCCCATATCAACCGATGAAATCCTCGAAAGAATTTTTAAATTTCGTCAGATTACTTGTATTGTGAGGAAATTCTGACTTATTCAAGGATCCCCAGAGTTTCCTCCCGGCAATGGCTTGCTAGGCTGGGATTTCAGCATCTATTATGTGAGTATCCGCAACTTGTCAGTGATTTGAATCACCGCAGTTCTGCCAAACGATCGCTGTTTCTAGGTTTCTGCATCACACAACATCACCGCAAAATCACGGATATTGATGATAAGTCAGGGGAAATCATTCGTATTTTTACGCAGAGTAGAAAAGGTGGTTAACCCACACTCTCTCGCCGATCCTAAAGATTCACACCGATCAACAGAGGAAATTTGATATGAACGTGGTTATTCAGCCCCAAGGGAATTTAGACTTAAAAGCAGCGGCGATGCTTCAACAAAATATTGCTCGTTTAGCCTGGGAAAAATATAATCGCTGGTTCATTGATTTAGGGGAAGTCACGACGGTGAGTCATTCCGGATTAATGGCATTAATCACCGCCAACCAACTCGCTAAAAAAACAGGCCGCAGTTTAAGCTTGTGTAACCTGAAAGGATCGGTGATGTATCTGCTGGAAATTACCGAATTAGATAGGCTTTTAGATATTTTATCTGATGACGAGGAACCAATGGGAGTTGTGCATAAAATTGTCTTTTGAAAAGTTGGCGATCGCCCTTCTTAAGGCTGTCTCAAGGTGATATTGCGATCGCCTTTACTTTAGGGTCATTCCCCCCACTTCTCCTCCCTCGCCATCCGATGGAGTTTCCAGCTTAAACTTCCAGGGTTTCTTTTTCCAGTTCCGGGAGATGATAGTCCCCTCGGCCATCAATTTCAATTAACATTTTTGCCTCTTCTCCAGTAATTAATCGCGCCCCTCGTTTGCGAGTAAAATAGTTCCAACACCACTGAATCATCACTATTAATTTGTTGTCAAATTCAATCAAAAAGTAAATATGCACAAACACCCAAAATAGCCATGCAATAAACCCAGAAAATTGCATAAATCCTAAATCCACAACCGCCGCATGACGTCCAATCACCGCTAAACTGCCAAAATCCACATAATGAAAGGGCGGATATTCCTTCTGTTTGAAGCGGTGTTGAATCACCTTTGCCACATATTCCCCTTGCTGCATCGCCACCGGCGCAACCCCGGGTAAAGGTTTGCCATCTTGATGAGCAAAATGCGCCAAATCCCCTTTCAAAGAAATTTTTAACAATGGTAGTAGTGACGGTTACAGACTTTTTGCCTTATGAATCCAAGGGTCCATTAATTTGACCATTAAAGCCATATACCTGACGACTGCCGACAAAGGGAACTAATGTTACCTCTCGCTCATCTCCCGGTTCAAACCGCACCGCAGTTCCTGCCGGAATATCCAGGTGCATTCCTCGGGCGGCATCCCGCTCAAAACTCAACGCTTCATTGACCTCGAAAAAATGAAAATGTGAGCCAACTTGAATCGGGCGATCGCCAGCATTTGCCACCTGCAACCGGACAGTTTTTCGTCCTGCATTCAATTCAATTTCTCCAGTTTTAACAATAATTTCTCCGGGAATCATCATCACCTCTTACCTATAATATTTCAGATTAAATGGGTTTAATTTACCGAATCGGATTGTGAACCGTTACCAATTTTGTGCCATCGGGAAAAGTCGCTTCCACCTGCACTTCTGCCACCATTTCTGGTATGCCTTCCATCACCTCCTCGCGGGTGAGTAACGTTGCACCATAGCTCATCAAATCGGCAACCGTTCTCCCATCTCTCGCCCCTTCTAAAATAGCAGCGGAAATATAGGCAACCGCTTCAGGATAATTTAAAAGTAAGCCCCGATTTTTACGGCGTTCGGCAACTAATGCTGCGGTAAAAATCAATAATTTGTCTTTTTCTTGGGGAGACAGTTGCATAATAATTCCTTCAAATCGGCCAAACACGGGGAGGACAACTCGGACGGCCTATAAAACTCAGGCGCAGGAGTTGCCAAACTTCGCTAAACCAGTTTCGCACTTCTGGGGTCGAAGATCCACGATATCGACATAATAATCCGTGAGTGAGCCTGGTGACGCCAGCTTCGCCCTGGGAGGAACTTGAACGCCCTTCCCACAGCGATCGCGCTTCCTGAACCAGTTCCGGCGTCACCGGGTCCCCAATCCAGGCTAGAGTCGCCACAATGGGGAAACCCGCTAAAGCATGGTCCGAGGCAACTGCGGACTCACTCCCCTTGAGATGTTGGCGATCGATCCAGAGGGGACTACCCTCTTGCCAAATTTCCGTCTGCGATCGCCACTCTCCCTGGACAAAAGTTTCCCCCCTGGCACTCCGTCCAAATCGGTTAATTTCCCACAACAAAACCCGGGCATTTAGTGCTAATTCAATGCGTAAATTTTGGCGATAGATTGCGCCATTAAAAATAATAGTTTCCTGGGGAAGCCATTCACAATAAGCGCCAGAATCCACTTGAATATGAATAGTTTGTCTTGCAACTTCTCCTATACTCCGATAAATTTTAGCTGCCGCTGCTGTCGTAATTAACGCATGAGTATTCGCCTGGAGATGAATCGATTGCCCCAAGGAATCACCGCCCACAATTCCCCCGGCAGTATGCAAAATAACACTATGACAAACCCCTTCCCCTTCTGGATAAAAGGGTCGCTGAATCTTTAGAGGTGCTGTCGCCTTAGACGATACCATCTGGGTCGCTGTTCCAGATTGAGCGTAGGCTAATTCTAAGCTGCCATGCCATCCTTTAACGGGTTGATTTTCAGTCCGGTTTTGAATAGGTTGATTCATGATTTGCTTGTGTTTCCAACAATTGACAAAATAACCGCCCCTCAATATAATAGTATGTTTGCCTAATCTCTCTGCACAGCCCGGATTTTCCCGAACCCTCGAAGTAGGGTATTCGGATGCTGTACCGCACCTAAATCGGGGGTGGAGAACTTTGCGAAACCTGACCCACCATCAGGACTGCTTGCACAGTGGATCTCCCTTCTGGAGTGAGTTGCCCGAGTTTAGACAACCCCTAACCCCTAATAAATATATCCGGAAAAAGCCCTGTGCAATTATCGATTGATTTCGGCAGTACCTTGGGTACATATACGGTAGATCTTCCCCATACGACTCAACAAGATTATGAGGCCATTGAAGCCTATTTTATTCCTAAAATAAACGCCCCCAAGGTCAAGTCAAGAGATGCGATCGCCGATGCTTTTTTATTTGCATGGAGCCTTTGTCCGAATGAAAATCCCTCGGACCTGTGGCATCATGTCCTGTACCGAATTTACCTCCGCAATAAGCAGGGAACAAATCCCGAACAAAGTTGGGTGAGAACTTCCGGTGAAGCGTTTGAGTTAGCATTATCCCAAAAGTATAATCCCATTTTAAGTAATCACGGCATCAAGTTAACGCCTTTATTTGCAAAACAAGACAAAAAAGAGACATTAGAGCGCATGGGAATTTCCCATTTAGTCGGATCTAGTAAAATTGATATAGCCATTGAAAAGCACGGTGAAAGTAGAGGACTATTACCGAACGGATATGGCATCATCAGTGGCATTCACGCCAAAGTTAGCTTGGCTGAAAGAGTATCCGATGATATTCCGGCAAGTCGAATTATGATGCAATATGGGTTTCTGAGTCTCTTATCGACCTTAGATGTTAAATCCTTCCCCCCTCCTCGGGGAGATTTAATTAATCGCGGAGAGCTGGGTTCACCGAACAATCCCAGTGACAAGCGTCGCTATGTTGAAGAACATGGAGATTTTAGTGCTTGTTTTAGTTATAATACTCGGACTGTTCCCTCGCCCCAAATAACCTCAAGTGGAAAA
>NZ_JAFLQW010000226.1 GCF_017313335.1 Phormidium pseudopriestleyi FRX01
AATGACAAATGACAAATCTAAAGTTCAACCTGGGGAGTCGGATTGAAGTCCTCAGCAATGCGAATCCGATCGCCATCTTTGAGATACGCAGACCCCTCGACCACCACGCGATCGCCTAGGGACAGTCCGCTTCTGATTTCCACTCGGGTACTACTGAGGTCCGTGGGAGAACCTGATGCCACCTCACCCACTTCTACCGGCTGTGCCTGTACGATATCTTCCCCAACTAAGCGATAGACGATCGCCGAACCATCAGCTTGCGGCAAGACGGCTTTCCCAGGAATCGTAATCGCTTGAGCCGCACTGGTAGTAATTCCAGCCCTTAAAAACATCCCAGGTCTCAAAATTGAATCCGAGGGCAAACTGACTTTAACCGTTGCCTGACGGCTTTGTTCATCGACCAAGGGGGCAATTTCTCGCACAGTCCCCGCCACATTAATCCGGCTATCCGCATCCGAGGTAACTTGAACAGGTGCGCCAATTTGGATTTCGGATAATTGAGTTTCGGGAATTTTCACCTGGAGTTCGAGTTGGCCGTTAGCAATAATCGAAAACAGTTGTTTCGTATTACTGGTCACATCCCCAACTCGGGCGACTCTTTCGGCGATAATTCCCGCTTTTGGGGCGCGAACCACGGTGCGTTCTTGTTGGGTTTCCACCTGTTGCGCCCGGGCTTGGGTACTGCGGAGGCTGGCGGCGGAACTGTTGGCATTGGCGCGGGCGCTGTCGAGTTGCGATCGCGCGATCCGGACATTGGCAATGGTGCTTTCCAGTCGGGCTTGAGCGCTGCTGATGTTGGATTGGGCGCTTTGGACCCTTGCTTTGGCAATCTCGATGTTGGAGTTGGCGCTGACCACTCGGGACCTCATGCTGGCAATATTCGCCTCACTGCTGGCAATCCGGGCTTGGGCACTTTTAATATTGGCCTCGGCGACGCGCACCCGTTCTCGGGCGTTTTCAGCGGCGGTGCTGCGGATTTCCAGTTCTTGGGTAGAAACGGCCCCGGCTTCGGCTAATTGTTGGTAGCGATCGCGTTCTCGTTCAGCTTGGGCGAGTTCGGCTTGGGCTTGAGCCAGACTGGCGCGAGTTTGTTCGAGTCCCGCTTCGGCTTCGGCTTTGGCGGCGACTGCCTGAGAGACCCCGGCGGTGGCTTCGGAGAGGGCTGCCTGGACCTGTCCTGCCCCGGCTTCCACTTCGGCTTTGGCGGCGATGGCTGTGGCAACAGCGGCGGAGGCTTCCGATTGGGTGGCGAGGGCTTGGGATACGGCTGCTTCAGCGATCGCGATCGCCGCTTGTCGGTCTGCTACAGTTGAGCGAGCCGAGTCGATTTGAGCCTCTGCTTCGGTGATTTGCGATCGCTCTACGGCATCATCGAGGATTGCCAAAACCTGCCCCGCTTCCACCAAATCGCCCTCATCCACTAAGACTTGCTTAATTTGCAAGCCGGAGGCTTGAGGCATTACGGGCAAAAGGTCGTAGGCTTGGACAGTCCCGGTAGCGTCGAGGGACCTTTCTACTCGGGCGCTTTCTGCGATCGCCACGGTAACGGTTTGATTGGCCACGGGTTGGGCATTCGGTGCTTCTGCCACCGATCCGGAAGAATTAGCTGCTGTTTCCTCCTCGGATCTACTATCCAACAGATACATTCCACCGACGGCGATCGCCACCCCAATCCCCACCCCAGTCATGAGTTTTTTCCAGTCGCTCGGTCTTGGGGGGGCGGCAATGCGAGTCTTGCCCAGGGCGGACTCCTCCCCATCCTCTACCATCTCCAATTCAACCCCAGGCTCTGGTGAGTGTCTCCCTGAGTCTTGAATCTCTGGGTTTTCCATTGTCTCCTCAGTCTCCGCTTGTGAGAAAGCCCCTTTCCTCATTTTCCCCCCAAGTCTTTATTGTAATAATTTTCAGCGGTTGCAAAGAAATATTGCAATTTGTTGCATTTGTTAAATTTTAATAGAATTTGTTCGGTTTAGGGAACTCCAAAAAATCAAATAGGATTGGGGATTCAATTATAGGGTGGGCAGGCGGAGAGCATCAATTGTGAGCATTCCCACAAGTACCCTCCACCCGACTACTTGCCCGACTTTTTTTATGTCCATCCCTTAGAGAACCGTCATCCGTGGAGGAGTGGATCCAAATCCTCCACTGCTGGACTCAGGGGGAGTCAGAGGCATGAGACTCCGACTCGGCCAAAACCCGGGTAACTTTTGATGACAAGATAGACAAAGATGCGGTAAATAAAAAGAAGAACCATCTGCAACTCCTGCAAACCCGGGAAAATAGAACTCTGCAAAGCGCGAGTACCAACTATGCTCAATACCACTGAAATACTGATCGACAACTTTGTGCAAAAGCTGAGGGAAGGCTACCACCGAACCTACGGAGGATATAAACCGAACTACGAGGATATTATTGCCTGGGCGGGGAGCATGGCCCTAGAAAATATTGCCAACAGTGACGCCCTGTACCACAATGTCGAACATACCATTTTAGTGACCTTGGTGGGGCAGGAGATTATGCGAGGCAAGCATATCCGGGAAGGGGGTGTGTCTTGTGAAGGATGGCTTCATTTCATTATTTCCCTGGTTTGTCATGATATTGGCTATGTCAAGGGCGTATGCCGACAGGACAAAAATGGATGGTATGCCACAGGACAAAATGGGAAAATGATTCAGCTTAAAGCCGGATCCAGCGATGCGGGACTGACGCCGTACCATGTCGATCGCGCCAAACTCTTTATTGACGAACGGTTTGGTGGTCATACACTGATTGATGCCGAAGAGATCAAGTACAATATCGAACTGACCCGTTTTCCAGTCCCGAAAGCAGAGGATCATCAAGATACGATTAATTATCCCGGGATGGTTCGGGCGGCAGATTTAATCGGACAACTGAGCGATCCGCGCTATTTGAAGAAAATCGGGGCTTTGTTCTATGAATTTGAAGAAACCGGCACCAATGCGGTGCTTGGCTATAAACATCCTGGAGATTTACGGAAGAACTATCCCAAGTTTTATTGGCATGGGGTTTTTCCTTATGTCAAAGATGCCTTAGAATATCTGACGCTCACCCAGCAAGGAAAACAGGTGGTTGCCAATCTCTACTCTAATGTTTTTGTCGTTGAACATGAGAGCGCCCAAGAGCTCTCAGAGGAATAATAGGTGAAACTCGCACAAAACAACTCCGGTGACAAGAATTGCAGTGGCAAAGGGGTTGAGCCTATTCAAGGGTGGGGAGGGAGTCATGGATTGAAGTGGATTCTCCCAAAGGTTTCGCCTCAACCCCTTAAAATAATCATGCAAGATGTCTATTGAAAGCCCCTATCGATTCATGAAACAAGTCTTTTCACCCTTCCAACAGTTTTTATTGACTTGGCTGCTCATGTTAGGGGTCGGTTGGGCTACCCTGAATGCGCTGAGTTATGTCGGGGAAGCGATCGGGATTCTGATTACTGCGGGGTTGATTGCCTTTTTACTCAACTATGCAGTGAGTCGATTGCAAAAATTTCTCCCCCGTGGGATTGCAGCGGTTGGGGTCTATTTGGTGGCGGGTTTACTCGTGCTGCTGGTGGGATTGACGGTGGTGCCGCCGGTTTTTAATCAGGGTCGGCAATTGATTGAGAACTTTCCCACCTTGCTCATGTCGGCGCAGGAGCAATTAGCCGGATTTCAAACGTGGAGTGAGCAACGCAATTTGCCCTTTGATGTGGGGTTGGTGGAGCAACAGATCGGGGAACGGATGCAGGGACAGGTGCAGGCGATCGCCACCCGAGGGTTTGGGTTGGTCCTGGGAACCGTAAGCTGGTTCTTAGATGGCGTCCTGATTCTGGTCATCTCGTTCTATATGCTCGTGGATGGGGAGCGTTTGTGGCGGACCCTGACTTGGATTTTCGCCCCTAATATTCGGGACCAACTCACGGAGTCTTTGCGGCGAAATCTTCAACAATTTGTCTCTGGACAATTGCTACTGGGGTTATTTATGGCGGTGACCCTGACGCCGGCATTTTGGGCATTACGGGTGCCGTTTTTCCTCTTATTTGCAGTGTTTATCGGCATTATGGAGATTATTCCCTTTGTGGGGGCCGCTCTGGGGATTGGTGCGGTTTGTCTGATTGTGGCTTTTATTGATTGGTGGTTGGCCCTACAAGTCTTGGCGGTGGCGATCGCCTTGCAACAAGTCAAGGATAATATTGTGGCTCCCCGGATTATGGGCAGTCTCACCGGATTATCTCCGGTGATTATTTTTACCTCCCTGCTCTTAGGAGCCAAAGTTGGGGGATTTTTAGGGATTATCCTGGCGATTCCTTTGACTGGGGTGATCAAAAGTATTGTGGAAATTGCGATCGACCCCACCCTACCTCCGCAAACCGGGAGTTTCTTCAACACGATCCTCAGTCAGAAACCCCCGCAACCGTTACCCGCAGAAACTGCAATTCCCCCGGGCGATCGCCTCCCCGATTCACCGAATGCTTAACTCCCCTTACCGCTGCACACTCCGAGGGTCAAGAGCATCTCTCAACCCATCCCCGAGGAGGTTAAACGCCAGTACGGTCAAAATAATTAATAGGGCCGGGGGCCAGACTAACCAAGGTTGCAACACTAAAATTGAGGCATTGGTAGACAGGGAGAGCATATTTCCCCAGGAAGGATCCGGCTGCTGAATTCCTAACCCAATCAGACTCAGCACCGATTCAGCCACAATAAACCCGGGAATAGAGAGGGTTGCGGCAATAATCGTATAGGTTGCCGTCTGGGGGATGACGTGACGGACAATAATGTACAGCGGTTTGGCTCCCATTGCTTTAGCAGACTGGACAAATTCTCGCTCTTTAATCGACAAAACTTGCCCTCGAATCACCCGCGCCAGTCCGGACCAACTGACGAAGGAGGTAATCACTACAATTAACATAAACCGTTCGGCGCTGCTGATTCCCGCCGGTAAAATCAGGGTGAGTGTAACCAAGAGATAGATGCTGGGAATGGTCATCAAGACTTCGACGAAGCGCATTAATATGCTATCAATTGCGCCGCCAAAATACCCCGAAATCCCGCCCACAATAGTCCCCAGGGGAAAGGAAATGGAAATGCCGACTAATCCAATAAATAAGCTGATTCTCGCCCCTAGGACCAGACGGCTGAATTGATCGCGAGCTTGATCGTCGGTCCCAATCAGGTTTAAGGGTGCTTCTCCGGTGGTTCCGAACAGATGAATGTCTCCGGGAATGAATCCAAAGAGTCGATATGCCGGTCCTTTGACAAAGAGTCCGAGTCGGGACGGTTGGTCAAAATCTACCAGCAATTGGCGATCGCCCGTATCCATATCGATCGCCCCTTGGGTGGTAGGATAAACATGGGGACCCATAAACGCTCCAGTGGTTTGATTCCGCCAGTAAATCTGCGTCGGAGGCAACAGCGCCCCATTCGGCTGAGAAATATAGGCATCATAAGGGGCGACAAATTCCGCCGCGATCGCCGCTAAATAAAACACCAATAACAAAATAGCTCCTAACCGAGCCAAGGGATTCTTTTTTAACTTTTTCCACCAGTTCATAGTATTTCTTAAGTTTTTACGGTTTAAAGAATCGAAAATAATCGACATAAGGGAGGAACACAACCGGCGATCGCCGCCGATATTCCTTCCTTCATCTCACCCCCTCTAGCAGCAACCCGTGGTGAAATCCTTACGAACCGATCAATCATCCACTGCCCATAAAATTAGCAGAAAAATGACAAAAAAACCCACCTGGAAAGGCAGGCGGATCGACCCTAAAAAAAAGAGGGGGATACTCACTAAAAATGAAGTCAGCAACCAACCCAGGTAACAGATCATCAACATGACAATGACAGACATAATGACAATTTAAGGGAAATAATCGAGAGGACTATCGGATTTGGGCATTCGTTAACATAGAAATCAGCAATATCGATTCACATATTATTGACCCATTCAAGACCTAGGGCCTTGCTACAGTAGGGGCTAAAACTCGGTTTTTTGACCCAATCTCGGTCTGCTTTGTCACCAAAAAAGGTACAGAAACCCAGGTTCTTGTCCTAGATCTCTAATCCCTACCCAGAAGCCCTAGAGAACTACAAGCTGAATTCCTCAATTATGCAAGAGGAGCGTAAAACTATGTTAACAAATAGCATCAATCTCTGGAAATGTACCGGCGCGATCGCCTTAACTTTTGTTGCGTTCAATGTCATTCCCGCTTTCGCTAATTCGGCCAATTTTGAACCCCTAATTTTATCCCGGGGATTTCCACCTAGTAGTGGCGTCGTCTCGGGTTTTACCGGGGGTTCCATTTCGCTTCCTGCTGTCACCACGGTACGCGATCGCCATAACCAACTCTGTCTCGGGTTCGGAGATCCAACTCCGGATCATATCATGGAATTACGCGCTAATTTTCCCCGATTAACCGTAGAACTAAACAGTCGAGGTGTGGATACCACGTTAATCATCCGAGGTCCCGATAATACCTTTCGCTGTGGAGATAATACCGAGTTAAGTCAGGATGCCCGAGTCACAGATCCGGACTGGCAACAAGGGACCTATCAGATTTGGGTGGGGACCAAACAAATGGGAGTTCGACGCCGATATCGGCTTTCCGTTCGCGAGTAAGGGTCGGATACAGTCCCTGACGGGAAGATGACCTCGGGAATATGCTGAAACCGTAACATTTCCAGCTTAAACCTCCTGCGGAGCCAGGGTTGATCGGTCGGTCGAAGCAAGGTATAATAAAAAATGGCCTATTTGCCGAGAGTGTTAACGAAGCGTGCTAAATACCCTTGTAGCTGACTTCCAAATTATCTTTGAGCGTGACCCAGCAGCACGCAACTGGCTAGAAGTTTTGTTTTGCTATCCAGGTTTGCAAGCGCTGCTGTTTCACCGTGTCGCCCACTGGTTACACCAGATCGGCATTCCCTTCATTCCTCGCCTGATTTCTCATCTGGGTCGCTTTTTCACCGGGATTGAAATTCACCCCGGCGCGGCGATCGGCAGGGGAGTTTTCATCGATCATGGCATGGGAGTGGTCATTGGCGAAACGGCGATCGTCGGCGATTATAGCTTGATTTATCAAGGGGTCACCCTCGGCGGTACCGGAAAAGAATCCGGCAAGCGTCACCCCACCCTCGGGGAAAATGTTGTCGTGGGTGCCGGTGCCAAGGTCCTGGGTAATCTCCAAATTGGCAATAATGTCCGCATTGGTGCCGGTTCTGTCGTCCTGCGGGATGTTCCTTCAGATTGTACGGTAGTCGGAGTTCCCGGTCGGATTCTCTATCGTTCTGGGGTTCGAGTCAACCCCTTGGAACATGGTCAATTGCCTGATTCAGAAGCATCAGCGATTCGCAGTTTACTCGATCGCATTGAAGCTCTCGAACAGCAAGTTCAAGATATGAAACCCCAGAAACCTTCTTTTGTGTTCGTCGGTGCAAGCTCTGAAAAGTTTTGTTTAGATCAACTCCCGCCGAATTGTAACATTAATAATAAAGCGATTCAGGAGTTTCTGGACGGGTCGGGCATTTGACCCCCTGTAAATAAATCATCTCAAAACTGATTCAATACTACCCTATGACTCATAAATGCCCGCTTCGGCGGGCTATTTTTATGGAGCAAAAACCTACACCCTCAAGGGCTCAAGTTATACGAACAAAGCCCGAGAAGCGCGGGCTAAAATACATCAGTTTTCGGTTTTAATCGGGATGCGGTGACAAAGGCGACGGTCCCGCCAATGAGTCCCCAAATTAGCCAGAGACTCAAGTTGTATCCTTTGCGTTTGGCAACCCTGGCAGCGAGGAGTCCCATGATACAATGCCCGACTGCTAAGAAGTATAAAATCGGTAAATTCGCTGGGATGGTATTGAACAAGGCGATCGCCCTCTCATGCTTGACGACAAATGGAATGGGGGGATAACTTCGGATTCAATGCCAGTCCGGTTTGCACCCCTGGCGACTCAATCGGTCAGCATCTGTGTCGTTCATCCTATCAACTTTCTGGACTTCAGACAATCTGCACTCCCACCTTTAAACACGTTTTACCAGAGGAATTGTGGATGCGACTGCCGAAGAGATTCGGTGCAGTCGCATCCATTGCATCGGAGGTTACTCGGCAGTAGTGGATTTTAGGACGCGATCGAGAATAGTCCGCGCTTCTTCCGCTTGTTCTCTAGCCGCTTGATAGCGCTGATTGGCTTGGGCAAAGGTTTTCAGGGTTTTAAACCCTTCTTTGAGATTGGCAATTTCCTCTTCCGTAACGGGTCGGTCCTGAAAGAGAACATCGATTTGCTCACGCACTTTGAGCGCCTCGGCATGGGAACGGTCAACTTTTTCCTTAAGGGTGACCAAACTGCTGAGAATTTGCACCGCTTCTGTTAGCGCATCATCGCTGTTTTCATCTAAGCCTTCGGGTTCTTTCACTTCAATAAATTCATCGGGACTAAATCCCTCGGAGAGTTTGTCAGAGAGTTTGGTGGGTAGTTTCCCCTCATCCATCATTTCAAGGAGTTGATCCATTGCTTTGTCCCGAGCTTTTGATGAATCTTTGCCTGAAACCGTCAAGATGATTTCGGGGGATTGGGCGATCGTGTACTGAACCATAGTTTTAGGCAGGAACGGTTAGGGATGTTGTGATGAAAAGACTCGCGATCGCTGCTGAACAATTAGAAGGTTTTCGGTCCTAATTGTCAGGCGATCGCCAGAAACCCAACGAATGAGGTCCAGGAGAGACTGGGCAGAATTCAAGCTAGATTCAACCCGATCATCCCTCTCAATTTGACAATAATTGTTGGTGTTTTCTCTCCTTATTTTCTCATATTTATTGCTCACTGTTCCATTTTTGTTATATTTTTTAAAATATCTCCAGGGTCTCAGGCAGAAGCTCCAACTCTCTGCGATTAAAATGCTCACCCTTGTCAGGGTCTCTTGCCATCTAATCGGATTAGACGTAACTGCCGCAATCCATTAGGGCGATCGGTTATTCCCAATTAACCACAAGCCCAAATGTGAGAAGCTTGAGCGAGAGAGAACCCAGACCAATCCTCCCGGTTCCTCATGCACAAAGGGGAAAGCACCCGAATATAATCACAAGTATCAATGATGGTTTTTATTTTTAAAATATTCTTGAATAGCCGGATTTAGCCTTAAAATAGAATTAGAGTTCTCGATTTCTATTTCCAGCAAACTGCGCTTTTTCAATGATTGAACTGCTTTTAAATAGTCAGAGTCGGATAGATTTTCTATATTTGGGCAAACTTCAGTGATACCAGGTTGATTGGCCAAACCTATCATCACCAATTTTTCTGTTTCAGACAAACGCAGATAATGTTCATCCAACAACGATTCTATGTCTCCTAAAAATAAGCTGGAGTAGGATAGAAATTTGGATACACTCCCATTAAATAAATCGGAAATAGTGGCTGATATTATATTTAGCCATAAGGGGTTACCGCTGTAACGCTGGATGAGTTCTATCCAGCGTTCTCTATCTTTGAGTTTGCGGTTGGTTAAGAGTTCTGTGGTGGATGATCCGTCTAAACCTTTTAAATGGAGGGTTTTGCAGTGGGAGTTTTCGGTTTCTAGGATAGCGATTTCGGTCGGCTGTTCCCAACTGAGGAGAAGCAGACAACTGTGATGAGGCGATCGGCCAATTTCGTTGAGAAACTGACCGTA
>NZ_JAFLQW010000342.1 GCF_017313335.1 Phormidium pseudopriestleyi FRX01
ATCCCCAATAATCCCGTAATCGATAACCCCAAATCAATGGCTTCCCTTCGTCCTAACCGTTCATCAATCAATCATTCTTCTGCCTTCACTTCCAATGCCAATGCGATCGCCTCTGATTCTCCTCGACTAGATGACGTTCAGTTTGTAGAACATTTACTAATTGTTGATTAATCGCCAAAGCATCAAACCCCTCTAAAACCCCCTCAGATTTCACGGCTCATTTTTTTTCCCAATTATCAATTATCCATTCATTTAAAGCCTCTTGAATCACCTGCTCACTTACCCCGCGCTGCTTCAACCCATCAATAAAACTTAAAAGAGGTGACTGACGACTTTCCAGATGGTATAAAATGGCCTCATAAGGTGATGGTGACTCAATCGGATGATGTTGTTCTTCATAGGCTTCAATTAGGGTGGTCAGAACCTCAAGTCTATCCCCCTCGGTTGTATCTACAGGCGCATTAAATAACCGTTCAACCTCCGCTAAAGCTTGACGATAATCTGCCTCGGTTTTAATCGGTTTTAAATTCATATTATTTTACCTCTTTAAATCGTGGTTGCATCAATATTATCATATTCTTGATGTGTCCCAATAAAGCGAATAAAGACAATCCCCAGGTCATAACGAACATGAACAATTATCCGATAATTATTCCCCTTTATATTAAAAACAACTCGATTATTGGGAAGAATACTCGCATTCGCATAAATCGCTTTAATATCTGCTGGACTTGTCCAGTTCAGGTTACGGACATCCTGAAACCAAGCCTTTAACGGTTGTTCAGCATCCGCGTGTAACTCCCAGAACTCTCGTAATGTACTGCGAGCAATAATCCTCACAACAACGTTCTCCCTCAATAATCAATTGCAACGCACCAGGTCAGGATAGCATTCCCATTTTACCCCATCCCCCCAACTCAGAAACCCGGTTTCTTTCTTAAATTTTTGTGAAGAAACACCAGATGCTGTCAGAAACCCGGTTTCTTTTCCTCTACAGATGCTAAAACCTCAATTTATTAATTCACCGGAGTCGTTTGGTCTTTTTGCAAAAGAAAATCAAGGTATTCTTCTAGTTGTTTTTGTCGGTGTTCTGACAGGTGGCGAAATTTACTTAAAATTGCTTCTTCTCTTAAATAGTCACTCAGGGGCATAATCTGTGATGCAGTGAATAGCTCCTGAATGATTTGTCTATACTGTTTTATTCTATCCATTGTAAAATCACCTCATTTTTCGGTTCATAAACCATCAATTTTAGCCGATAGGTTTGAATGGCAAGTTGCGGTAAATCTCGCCAAAAAAATGATTGGTAGGCAGTGACAGGTATCGCTAAATATAGAATCCGATACGGCTCAATTTTTTCGAGAACCAAGGGGTAATCCAAAAGGTGAAACCGGGTTTCTTTCCTCAATTTAGGCAATCCCACAACAATTGTCGCAGAAACCCGGTTTCTGGTCCTAGGGTGGGGGTTAGAAACCGGGTTTCTTTCCTCAATTTAGGTGATTAACCAACAATTGTCGCAGAAACCCGGTTTCTGGTCCTGGGGTGGAGGTAAAGCTATATATAAATGTGAGTATCCAGAACAATCATTTCAAAACCTCCCAATCTTCAGCCGTTACAGCCGGTTCAAATGGATCATCGTAGCGGTAAGGTTGTTTTCCCTGAAGGGGATATTCAGGGGAAGAAGTTGGGGAGAATTGCTGTTTTTTAGGCTGGTTTAAAAAAATAATTTCTACCGTATCTCCAGCATGAAAAGGCAAACCTGTTAATTCCAATTTACCATCTTCATTGAATGTAATCGCGACTTTATGAGCATTCATTGTCGTAATTTTCCTAAAAAAACAACTCCAGAGTTGATGAATATTATAAAATTTTTATCAACCCATTACACCCTTATGATGAAAATTGATAAAGTTACAAATTTTCTCAATATGTTTGCAAACAGTCTAACATAAATTAGGAAAAAGTAATCTCGATTTCAACAACAAATGACAAATGACAAATGACAAATGACAAATGACCAACAACCAATGACCAATGACCAATGACCCTAATTCACAAAAGAAGTGGCATCTAAATAGTCAATGCGGGCGAGGGGACTGAGGGCGGCTAAAACTTGGGTCCCATAGCTGCGGTAGAGGACTCGACTATCGAGGAGGGCGACGATGCCTTGGCGTTGCCGAACGGGCGCGATCGCCCGTTGCAATTCTCCCAAGGCTGTCGGTAACAGATACAATCTAAACCAGTCTTGCCGTTCTCGCTTATAGTGAGCAACGCGACCCGCCACTAACGGATGTTCCAGGGAGGGAATCGGCAAAGTGGCGATCGCCAGCAACTTGGGAGGCGGTAATGTGCCTTGATGTTCTCGCCAAAACTCCCAACCACTCACTAAAATACTCTGTTCATCGATGGGAGTCTTCTCCACCTGTACCCGAGATCCAAACTCTGCTGCCAGAATCGTCCCTAAACGAGGTTTTAGTGGCATATCTCCCACGAGAATGACAATCGGTCCGGCAGTGGTTGCCGCGATACAAAGTAGGGTTCTAAGTTGTTCTAATAATGCTGCTTCAAACTGAGGGGTATTCGGCATAGGAATCCCCTCGGGTAAATAGAGTTGAATCATCTCATTTTGGCGATCGGGAGAGAATTTGAGGGTGGTGACATCTCCCAATCCCAATTGTTGGCGATAAATTGGCGCTGAGGTTTCTAAATCTAATGCCCCCCCAATCAACACCACGGGCTGCTGGTCCCAGATAGGCCCTAGGGCCGAGGCTACCTCTACCGGAGTCGCCGATAAGGTAAATTGGCCCAATTTTCGGTCAATGGAGGCCCAAAGTAGGCGATTGCTGCTGTGAAACTGTTGCCAAAAGTGAATCCAGCGATCGGGCAGTTCGGGGAATGGGGGAGGGGGATTACTGGGGACAGTGGGAGTGCAGTGGCGCTGTTGCAGACTCTCATGGAGACCCTGTAAAATTCCTTGTTCCTCGGACTCTAGCAAAACACAGTGGTAAGGATTCGCGGGATGTTGGAATAAGGCGCGAGTGAGTTGCACCCTGGCATCACGAATTAGGGCAGCACAATCGGGACGGGAGACCATGAGTTGATTCCAGTCCCAGGATTGTAGGGTGATACTGAGTTGCTGACTGGCCCAGGATTCTAGGTCATCGGCCCCATCAATAATGGTGGGAATTCCTCGGGGGATTTTGGTGCGATCGCCCAGAACATCTTCCAGCCATAATTTTGGGGAAATAATCAGCAATCCTTGAAAATCAGCACCGGGCCACCGCCAACCCCCCGAGGCCCCATCGGTAACGGTGCGAATTGTCTTATTAGTCTCGATCCACTGCTGCATCTGGGGGATTTCCACCAATAGCAATCGCTGTTGAATCGGTTCTGGTGCCACTAGGATAGCGGGACCGGGCCAGATGAGGACGGGGGTTAAGTAACTGAGTCGATGTCCTCCGTGAGCACCTACCGAGGGGATGCCGGTTTGAATCAGCGCACTACGACCCACACGAAATGCACGGGCCACTAACCGCGCCATCGTCAAATGATGCGGCCAATAGGGTTCACCCTGCGATCGCAGGAATGCTCTGAGTTGTTGGTGGACTTCTAATTCAATCACAACAGGACGATATCGGATCGGCAGCAATCCGGACAAGATGTAATCGGGAGATTGGGGATTGGGGAGAGGAAACGACTTCCGTCGTAACTACGAACTATTGGAACGACTGAAGTAGCGTAGGGTGGGCAATGCCCACCCTACAGATAGAATTTACCGGCGTCTTGTGCCACCGCCTGAGCGACGGGGGGCCGATCGCGCTGGAGAAGAAGAACCACCACTGCCAAAACTGCCACGACGGGGAGTGGAACTTCCCGATGAGTTCGAGGCAGGGCGTTGCAGGTTACTGCCACCGACGCCGGACCCAGTAGGCCGTGAGTTGTTGGTTCCCGAGGCGGGACGATTAACATTACTGGGATTCGACCGAACCTGACCCGTTGTCCGCAATGAGTTTTGGCGATTTTGCACCGCTGCAGGTGGCGATTGGTAGCGGGTGGTATATTGCTGGACTGCTTGCTGATATGAGTTGCCATAACCGCCATAACCCGTCATGACTACCCCTGGTTGATACATTGGGGGAACGTAATAGCGGGGGGTGAATAGCGCATTGGCTACCATTTGTCCAGCGATCGCACCGGCAAAGGGGGTCCAAAAGCTAGATTGCTGGCGGACAATTACCGTTTCCGGTTGGCCAGTTTGCGGGTTGGGTTGGGTTTCGGTCACCGCATGGACATATTCAATTTTAAAGTCTTCGGTCAAATGCAGGGAAGCTTGACCGGACTCCACCTGAAGGTAACTTTTTGGACCGGCAGAGACTTCTTCCGGGGTTAAACTCGCCATCGGTAAATCATCGGTGCGATAAACCGAGGGGGAGGCATTGAGCAAAAACAGGCTATATTCCCCGTTGGCATCGTTATAGCTGGCCTGTTGTACGGGATAGCGACCGTCAGCCATTCGGGTTGGGGTGACGGATGTGCTCGGGTTAGGTGCGCTGATGGAAGAGGACCGGGCGCTACTACAGGCGGTTGTGGTCCAACAGAGCATGAATACCATTAAGACTGGAATTAGTTTGCGGAACATGGTGGAGATAATGCATGAAATTGATTCAAGTCAAGATTCACCGGACCGAGTTGCTCAGTCCGGCTGCTCTTTCTCTTGATTGTAAGAGAAGACTATTTTGGTTGACAGGGGGGGTTTTACCGAGAATCGGCGTAAAGCCCCCGGATTTATCCGTGGGGATATGAGCCGACCGTGTTAAAATAGTAAAAGCGAGTAAGAATAATCATCTGCGTGATTATTGTATTCTAGTCTTCGGTGAAATTCCGGCACAGTAAG
>NZ_JAFLQW010000286.1 GCF_017313335.1 Phormidium pseudopriestleyi FRX01
AATCGTACTGACATCCACATCAGTGAGATTAGCCCCATCCAGATTCGCCCACCGTAAATTAGCCTTCGTCAAATCAGCCTCTCTTAAATCCGCCCCGCTTAAATTGGCCCCTCGCAAATCAGCCCGGGTTAAATCCACCCCTCGTAAATCCGCCTCAGCCAAATTGACCTGATTTAAACTCGCCCCCGTTAAATCCGCCTTTCGCAAATCTGCCGATTTTAAATTTGCGCCACGCAAATCAGCCCGAGTTAAATCCGCCTCACGCAAATCCGCCTGAGTCAAATTCACCTTATTTAAACTCGCGCCAATCAGATCCGCACCGCGCAGATCTGACCCTTTCATATTCGCATCAGCTAAATAGGCTTTTCTGAGGTTCGCCCGGGACAAATCCGTTCCCGTCATATCCGCTTCGCTTAAATTGGCACTACTTAACGTTGCACCTCTTAAATCCGCCCCACTGAGGTCCACCCCCGCCAGATTCACTTCCGACAAGGAGACATTCGGCGCAATCCAGTAGGCTCCTCCCAAACTCAAGTCAATCCCTTCGCTGACGATCGTTTTTAAATCGTAAACCGCTTTTTGCAGGTTCGTCCCTTTAAAATTGACCCCGGTGAGATTGGCACCACTCAAGTTTGCTCGAAACAGATTCGCCCCCTCTAAATTGGCCCCGATTAACTTGGCATAGCGCAAGTTTGCCCCTCTAAGATCGGCGCGTCTGAGGTTAAATCCAGTCAAATCTACCCCACTCAGATTGGCTCCAGGGAGGACAACATCTGCTCCAATTAAGTAAGCGCCAGTTGTCTGGGGGTCGAGACCCTCACAGAAGCGGGTCCTCATGTCGTAAACGGCCTTTTGCAGAATCGTCCCCCGCAGATCCGCTTCACTCAGATCCGTTCCGCTGAGGTTGGCACCACTGAGATTCGCTTCGGCAAGTTTGGCCCCAATTAAATTAGCGCCTTTGAGATTGGCACCGCGCAGATCGGCCTCACTCAGATCGGTTCCGACTAACAGCGTCCCTTTGAAATTAGCCCCAGTTAAGTTACTCTCGCTGAGATTTGCTAGGTTTAAATTGGCATCACTCAGATCCGCACCACTCAGGTTTGCTCCTTTTAAATCGGCACCAATCAAGTCGGCATAACAGAGAATTGCTTCGCTTAAGTTAGCGCCACTGAGTTTGGCTTCGCGCAGATAGGCACCGCGTAGGGATGCGCCAATGAGGTCTTTGTTGCTTAAATCCTGGGTCAGAAAGTTCGGGTTTTGGCTTTCCGAGCTTAGGGGATCTTGATTGGTTAATTCTGGTGGGACGCGAAAGAAATTTTGGCTATTGTCTTGCATAAATCCCGAAGCTTGGCAACCGATGGCAGTTATCTACCACTGTAATTCAATGGTGCTTGGGTTTTGACCTGTCTAGGGCTGCTTGCGGAACTGTGGCGATCGCCCTTCTATGCCCTCTCCCCGGTTACGCTCTCGTGAAGCCTTAAAATCTTGAGAATAACCTATAGCAACAGATGGAGTCATCAAAGTGACATTAAAACTATATGGCGGTGCGCGTTCTCGGGCATCAATCGTGCAGTGGTATCTGGAAGAGTTGGGGGTTCCCTATGAATTTGTGTTGTTGGATATGCAGTCAGGGGAACAATTACAGCCGGAGTACCTGAAGATTAACCCGATGGGAAAAGTCCCGGCGATCGTCGATGGCGAGTTGAAACTCTGGGAATCCGGGGCAATTTTACTGTACTTGGCCGAAAAGTACGGCAATGCAACTCAGTCCCCGGAAGAACAAGCGACCCTGGTACAGTGGGTGCTCTTTGCCAATGCCACATTTGGTCCTGGAATTTTTATCGAATCCAACCGCGATCGCGAATTGAGTCGATTGATGAAGCCCCTGAATCAAATTTTCGCCACCCATCCCTTTTTGTTGGGTGAAGAGTTTACCGTCGCCGATGTTGCCGTCGGTTCCATGTTGGCGTACAGCCAAATGATGCTCAAGCTGGATCTGAGTGAGTATCCAGGGGTGGTTGAGTATATCCAGCGCATCGGCGATCGGCCCGCCTTTCAGAAAACCATCGGTTCCCGGGCTCAGTAAAATGGAGTCCTGATATAGCGTTTCCCAGCGTTATTCGCGTACATTCTTTTGGAGTGCGAGCATCTTGCTCGCTATTGACAATAGCGAGCAAGATGCTCGCACTCCTGATTTTTATGAGTACCTCATGAGTCGGGAAACTGCTATAAGCAAGAGCATTCAGAGGTAGGAACGGGTAAACGGAAAGCTTGTGTTTAGATCGGGAAAGGGGCGCTCATCTGAGCGCCCCTTTCCTTGTTGATAGCCTTGGAGTTGGAGAAAAGTCGGTAATTTATCTGAAACCGACTGCTGCTTGCCAAACGAAAGCCAGCAACAAGAAAAACACGGGGATAATCGGCAAAACATCTACCAGGGGATCGAAAATCGAGTAGGCTTCCGGTAGTTTTGCCAGTAGTAGTGCTGCTTCCATATTGATATCTCCCTCTCAAACACAAATTTCATAATCGACACAGATTTTAACTTGACAATCTCCGTCGCGATCGCGACGGGGATTCTTAAGACTTTCCAGCCTTAATATCCCTATTGTCAGGGTTTCCGGGCGCAATCCTTTGGCCAGATGGCGGTCTGCTATCCTAGTCTTACAACTAGCTCCTCGGTCGTGACTTTCCTCCAGTCCGGGGGTAGGTTTTAACGTCTTTTACTGACGATTTAATCGGTTCAGAACCAAAGTAATTGGTTGTGATTAATTATTTTGAGCATCCGTACTGCTGTTAAGCTAGATACTTGATTTCTCAAAATTCGCAACTTTCGACTCTTTTGACGATACCACACTGGCCAGACATTTGTGCAATTGGTAGATCTGATTGGCAGGATTTATCCGGCCATGCCCTTTCATCCCTGGACTAAAGTCACAGGGTTTTCAGGGTATTTTTTATAAGGGAGGATGAGGATTTCATTTTTCGGCTAGAGCAGGGGGACTTCATGGGTTAGAAACCGGGGTTTTGCCAAAAATTTTGGCGGGCTTTGCAACCGATTGGGTCAAAAACCCGGTTTCTTGTCCTTGGACTTTAAAACGATTCCGGTCCCCGGACCTTGGCAAGGGGAGGGTTAGGGTGGGGTCCTAGGGACGTGAACGATACCCACACCCCAGGCCCTAGGGTGTCGGTGACAACCAGTGAGCAAAATCTGTGGTAAAGCGATCGCTCAGAATGGACTCCCGAATCCGCTTGGTAAACCGAATCAGTTCCGTGAGATTGTGAATCGAGAGTAAGGTATAGACCAGGATTTCCCCGGATTTCCACAAATGATTCAAGTACGCCCGCGAAAACTTTTGACAGGTGTAACAAGAACAAGTCTCATCTAGGGGGGTAAAATCTTCCCGAAATTGAGCATTTTTAATATTCCACCGTTCCCCTTGGACCATCACGGCCCCATGTCGCGCCCATCTTGTGGGGATTACGCAGTCAAATAAATCGACCCCGGAGGCGATCGCCTGGGCCATTTCTCGATAAGTCCCGACTCCCATCAAATAGCGGGGTTTCTCTACGGGAAGGTGCGGCGCAGTGGCCCTGACGATTTCTGAGATGGTTTCCCCCGGTTCTCCCACACTGACTCCGCCAATGGCATATCCGGGTAAGTCTAACTGAGTCAGGGCCTCCACCGCTTGCAATCGTAAATCAATGTAGACTCCCCCTTGAACAATCCCAAATAAGGCTTGATCCGACCGACTATGAGCCTGGATACAGCGTTCTAACCATCGGTAAGTCCGGGCGGTTGCCAACTCTACGGCTTCTCGGGATGCAGGGTAGGGGGGGCATTCATCGAAGGCCATAATCACATCAGCCCCCAATTTGTTCTGAATTTGAATCGAACGTTCTGGGGTGATTTCTATCTTGCGTCCATCCCGGGGCGATCGAAAGGTCACCCCGTGTTCGGTAATGGTCCGCAGTTCACTTAAACTAAAAACTTGGAATCCACCGGAATCGGTCAGAATCGGGCCATCCCACACCATAAAGCGGTGTAACCCTCCCGCTGCAGCGATAATGTCCTCTCCTGGTTGGAGGTGCAGGTGATAGGTATTGGCCAAAATCATCTGAGCGCCCGTTGCCTCTAACTGGGCCGGTGTAACAGTCTTCACGGTAGCTAAGGTTCCCACGGGCATAAAGATGGGCGTTTCTACCGGGCCGTGAGGCGTCATCCAGACCCCCGCCCTGGCGTGAGTATGGCTGCATTTACCCTGACAGTGAAATGTAAAGTCGCGACCCAAAATTAATGATTACTGTGTAAATTTTCGACTCATTATACCAGCATATTGGCAATATGTTATTTTCCAGTCATGGCAAATAGAAACTGCGGTTAAGAACTAGCAGAATGGCGGGAAAATAAAGTTTAAATACCGAAGGGCGATCGCCACTCAAAAGGGCAGCATTCCCTCATCATCAATTTCAGCATCTAATTTAGCAATGAGGACCTCTCGCAAAACCGCCTCTAACGCCGCAGCACTATCGAGTGTTTTAGCAGATTGCTCCTTGAGGGGGTTAGAGACTGGAAGTAACCGTAATTGTCGGTCATCTTGAACCAGATCGAAGTAAGATTCAGATTCAGAGGATTGTCTCAGTTCTAAACAATCAAAACTCTGCACATTGATATAAAGACGATGATTGGCGATCAGGGTTGAGCGTTGAGAATCAGCAAAAACTTCCATCACATAGCCTTCCCCTTGAGTTTGGAGATGACCTTGGAGGAAGTGTGCATAGCGGACTCGGCCTAAATCAGCCAGGAGTCTATACATATCTTGCTTATTGACCACAGTACCTGTATCAACAATGCAGGGTGCAGGTAGGCTAGTAGGAGATTGATCTGGCATCATAGAGAAACCGCCTTTAATTTACAATCGAAACCCTTTTTGGAATTGAGACCCTCCAATGGCTGCCCTATAGAGGGAATATCAAGAAAGCTTTGCGTTTTATGCCGACAGAGTGCGGCACAGGATAACTCTCATTATACGGAATCCGGTTTTTAAAGGTCTATAAAAACCCGCACCCTAAAGGGTGGGGCGTTTGCGGACAAAGCCCGAGAAGCGCGGGCTAAAAGAAAAAGACTTGAGACAAGCGGATTCCGTATTAATTCAATTTTGGCACAGGTTATAAAGTGGACGTATCAGTAGAATGGCGGAAAAAATATAGATTTTGACTATGAGGGAGAATCGCCGGGTGAGACGGGTCGTTAAATTTGTGCAGACAAAAGTAGCCCGATTGGGAACTCTCGGTTCGGGATTGGCAGCAGCGATCGCCTTCTATACCTGTTTGCCGGTTCCTCTGAGTTGGACTTTAGAGTTTCGCGGCATTGCTCGGTATGCGCCCTTTGTCGGGGTGGCGATCGGGGCGATGCTGGGCCTGTTAGATGTCCTGTTGCAGTTGTTAGCCATGCCGGGACTCACGCGCAGCACTCTGGTGATTGTGGCCTGGATTGGGATTACCGGCGGATTGCATCTGGATGGGGCGATCGATACCGGGGATGGGTTGGCCGTGCAAGAACCCCATCGCCGCTTGGAAGTAATGGCCGATAGTGTTACCGGCGCATTTGGCGTGATGGCCGCCGTTGCCCTGATTGCCCTGAAAGTGGCAGCCTTGAGTGATTTAAGCGCCAATCGGGCCGTGGTTTTAATGGCCGTCGCTGGTTGGGGACGGTGGGGACAATTAGTGGCGATCGCCCGTTATCCCTATTTAAAAGTTTCAGGCAAAGGCGCCATTCACCAGGATTCTATGGGGTCTCCCTGGGACTTACTCCCCGGGTTTCTGTTTTTGGTCGCCTTGAGTGGCGTCCAACTCTGGCTCGATGGCAATTCCTGGATTTTAGCCGCCGGAATGGTCACAGGCGGCAGCGCGATCGCCATCCTCACCGGGGCCTGGTTTAATTACAAACTCGGGGGTCATACCGGCGATACCTACGGTGCCGTGGTGGAATGGACTGAAGCCCTCTTACTCTGTCTGTTAGCGGGATTATAAACCGGCGATCGCGCCTCCTTCCCGATTCCCCAGTCCGAGACTACAGTCGCGATCAGAACTCGGGTTTCTGGACAACATCTGAGGCCAGAAAGCCACAAATCTGAATCAGAAACCCGGCTTCTTATCCTATCAATCTAATCCTGTCTTGATCCCTAGCCCTGTCAAGGTGCAATCCCACAAGTTGACGAAAAATCGTTGTTTCTTGTAGGGGCGTATTGCATACGCCCTAGGGCCTGCGCATTGCGCCCCTACAAGAAATTCTAGTCTTGATCTCCTACTTGCGATCGATGTGGATTTCCATGCCTTCTACTCGGAGTCCCATGCCACGCCGTCCGCAGAATTCACCGTTAGAAAACTCCTGAGTATCTCCCACTCGCTCAATATGCGCCTTGTAATAAACCGCATAATTCGGCGCTTCAGGGCCCGATAATTCGATCGCCAAACCTTCAATCCGCAAACCCGAACCGCGAGCACCAACCCACTCACCCTCAGTCACCCAAGGCGTATCCCCGCTACCTTGGATATGGGCCAGATAGCGAATACCCAATCCAGGAATCGGCGGTTTGATTTCCAGCGCAAATGCTTCGAGGCGGAGTGCTTTCCCCCTTGTTCCGGCAAATTCATGTTCATGAAACTGGTGATCGCCCACTCGTTCGATATGAACCAAGACATTTAATCCCACCTCGATTCCCACACCAGAAAGCCCTGACATCTTGGCAGAAGTTGGGGCAAAATTCGGGTTTGGGGGAGCAATCTGACTCCGGGAGGGGGATTCATCGGAACTCGGGAGGATAATCACATCGGGCAAATTAGACCCAGGGGAGGAAGGTTGTTGCGAGAGTAAGCGTTCCACTTCCGCTTCAGTGTCAGTGGGTTCAATGAATTCAGTAGACCCGGCAATCACGACCATTTCCGGCGATCGCCGGGGCGGTGGTGGAGCAGTTGGGGCCGTCACCGTAGGCGCTGGGGCTGTTACGGTCCCAGAAAATAGCAGTTTTCCTCGACTCGCTGCCAGAGTTAAGGGTTTGCCAAATGCTCGCCCGCAAAAATCCAGCATTCTTTCCCATTCTTCATCTGCGATATTGGTATCCGGTTCAATCAGACTCAGGAAAGCACAACAGGGATGTTGACCCGAAAGTAACGCCGGGACATCTGGGGGAAAATTACTCGGGGAGGAGTTGAGGATAATGTGGCGCAATTCCCGCGCTTTGACTTTTGCCTCCTCTAACGGTGCAAAATGCGGTTGATCGCGATGAGTCAGGGATAAAAAGCGATCGATGTAGTAGAGGGCTTTTTGGGATTCGTTAACTTGTCCTCCCGACCGGGCGATCGCGTGTAAAATTCCCTGGATATCATGTAGGGAAGAAATCTGCGTGGGTGCCACCACCCCTGGCACCGAGTAAGTTTTTGCCAGCTCGATCGCCCTTGATTTAAGTCCCGCAAACTCCTGCCGATACGCTATCAGTTGCTCACTGAGTCGTTCGTCTAAGGGTACTCCTGCTTCTTTCAGTTCCACAGCAGCTTGTGAAAGGCGACTGCTCAAGGCCGGTAAGCGGTCTTTCAAATGGTTGAGTTGTTGTTGCAACTGTTGATGATCTACATTCATGGTCAATAGAGTCTAATCGGTTCCCATCTTATTTTGCCTGATCCTTAGCCTTTCACCCGTTTAATCCCCAGGGTAGATCCCCAATTGCTCAATTGATGGATAAGTCCGGTTTATCTGAGCCTGCGGGAAGACCCGCGCTCTATCTGTACTCAGATGAGCGACTGTATGAAAGCCGCGTATATTTAGTAGGCTCAATACCTACTAAATATACATTTACTGGAATAATTATCGCAAGTAAATCATGTTATAATAACCATAAGCGTGCGATTCGTTCAGCGCAAAAGCGGAGGGGAAAACCATAAGCGTGGCACTGGTAAGGGTTTTCGGAAGACCACTGCACTAACCGGGTCAAACCTGTATTCGTAGTCACGAACTCTTATAATTGTGGTTTTGTTGCTCCTAACAAAGAGCAATACCAGGATTTCCAGAATTGTAAATCGTGGCAATTCTGGGGGTAATAGGCAACAGCCCCACCCGGAGACTCACCATCAAAGGTGTGAAGCGGGCTGAAAAGGTGGTAACCCTTAACCATAAAGAGAATCCCATCGAGCCAACTGGCCAAGGTCAGCGAAAGCGAATGTCCGGCTTGAACCCTCTCAATTATTAAGTAGCGAAACTTGGTTGATACGCTGCGTCCAAAAGGGCAAGGGGAAAAGGTAGGCAACTACTTATTTAACCTACAAAAAGACAAGGAAATCCTCGTTTCACTTGTTAAGAAATCCCCAAAGTATCCAGGGGGAAAGGACAGCATCCTAAAGCCAGATACAACCCAAAATCACGAAACGAATTAACCCCATAATGGCTCTTAAACAGGTCGATTGTCTAAGTAGTGATTTAAGTGTAAGCGCCAGCCTATATGGGGGTGAGATGCAGTACCCAAGCCAATGGCCAGAATAACATCTGGTATATGCTGAGAGTCTGCGCCTGAGTTGAAACGTGAAGTTGCAAGTAGCCAAATTAATGGCCAAAGCACAACAACAGTTGATGATGGCATGGAACGAAATTCCTTGGAATAAAATCCAACGGAAAATCTTCAAGTTGCAGAAGCGAATTTACGGAGCGGCTAGTAGGGGCAATCATGTCTTAGCAAACGGGCTTCAAAGAATTCTGTTGAAGTCATACTACGCAAAGTTGCTCGCTGTTAGGCAAGTTACTCAACTCAACAGAGGCAAGAAAACAGCCGGGGTAGACGGGAAGAAATCATTAACACCCGTACAAAGGCTGAGGCTTGCGAGTAAATTGCGGTTAACCAAAAAGGCACGAGCCGTCCGACGAGTTTGGATTCCCAAGCCCGGAAGAGACGAGAAACGACCTTTAGGAATACCAACAGTAGAGGATAGAGCGCGTCAGGCATTGGTCAAAATGGCTCTAGAGCCATTTTGGGAGGCCAGATTTGAAGGCACCAGTTATGGATTTAGGCCAGGTAGGTCAACACACGACGCCGTAGCTCGGATTTATTTGGTAATCAATAAGAAAGCCAATCATGTCCTAGATGCGGA
>NZ_JAFLQW010000611.1 GCF_017313335.1 Phormidium pseudopriestleyi FRX01
AAAAGGAGGGCAGGCAATAGCCCACCCCCCTTTTATTTTACGGTGCGTTAATCAATCGTAACGCTACCCATTCAAACCTTAGTAGTCGAAGTCACCGCCGCCCATTCCGGCACCTGCGGAAGCGCCTTCTTTGGATTCGGGTTTGTCAACCACAATGCACTCGGTGGTTAACACCATGCCAGCGATAGAAGCTGCGTTTTGCAGAGCAGAACGAGTCACTTTGGCAGGGTCAACAATACCGGCTTCAAACATATCCACAAATTCATTCGTGGCAGCGTTGTAACCGACGTTGAACTCTTTCTCTTTGACACGCTCGGCAATAACAGCACCGTTTTGTCCGGCATTTTCAGCAATCCGCTTCAGGGGAGCTGCGATCGCACGCGCCACAATCAAAGCACCCGTAAGCGCTTCACCTGTTAAGGTGGCATGGGCCCATTCTTCTAAAACTGGGGTGAGGTGAGCCAAGGTGGTACCACCGCCAGGAACGATACCTTCTTCAACAGCCGCTTTGGTGGCGTTGATGGCATCTTCTAAGCGCAGTTTGCGGTCCTTCATTTCGGTTTCGGTTGCGGCACCGACTTTGATGACGGCAACACCACCGGCGAGTTTAGCTAACCGTTCTTGCAGCTTCTCTTGGTCGTAGGAAGAATCGGTTTCTTCCATCTGACGACGGATTTGCTCACAGCGGCTCTTGACGGCTGTCTCGTTGCCTTCGGCGACGATGGTGGTGCTGTCTTTGGTGATGGTGATGCGACGGGCTTTACCGAGCATATCCAGCTTGGTATTGTCCAGTTTCAAACCGGCATCTTCGGTGATCAATTGACCGCCGGTGAGCACGGAGATATCTTCGAGCATCGCTTTACGCCGATCGCCAAATCCAGGCGCTTTCACAGCAGCCACATTCAGCACACCCCGCAGGCGGTTCACCACCAAGGTTGCTAAAGCTTCTTTCTCGATATCTTCAGCAATAATCACCAAAGGACGACCGGCACGAGCGACTTGCTCTAACACGGGTACCAAGTCTTGGACGAGGTTGATTTTCTTGTCAGTGATTAAGATGAAAGGCTCGTCAAAGACGGCTTCCATGCGCTCGGTATCGGTGACGAAGTAAGGGGAGATATAACCCTTCTCGAAGCGCATCCCTTCAGTGATTTCCAGTTCGGTTGTCATGGATTTCCCTTCTTCCAAGGAAATCACACCTTCTTTCCCGACTTTATCCATCGCTTCGGCGATCATGTTGCCGACTTCTTCATCGTTACCGGCAGAGATGGTTCCGACTTGGGCGATCGATTTGGAATCTTCCACCTGACGAGCATGAGCCGCAATTTTTTCGACTAAGAATGCAGTCGCTTTGTCAATTCCGCGTTTGAGGACGATCGCATTGGCACCAGCGGCGACGTTGCGGAGTCCTTCTTTGACCATTGCATGGGCCAAAACTGTTGCCGTGGTGGTTCCATCACCGGCGGTATCGTTGGTTTTGGAGGCGGCTTGGCGAATCAGAGCTACCCCGGTATTCTCAACGTGGTCCTCCAGTTCGATTTCTTTGGCAATGGTGACCCCATCATTAACGATCTGAGGTGCGCCGAATTTCTTCTCTAGCACCACGTTACGGCCTTTGGGTCCTAGGGTGACGGCAACCGCTTCTGCCAGGATGTCCATGCCTCGTTCCAGAGCGCGACGAGCGTTTTCGTTGTAGATAATACGTTTAGCCATAGGTGTCCTTTGCAGTTTGTATGAGGTGACTATTTCAGATGAAATTGAAATTAGATGGAAGGGTAAAACTTGTTGAGGGGGTTACCCGTTTTAGCCGACGATCGCCAAGATGTCTTTTTCGGCGAGCAGGACGAACTCATCAGTGCCGAGTTTGATGTCGGTGCCTGCATATTTGGAGTAGAGCACTTTGTCGCCGACTTTGACTTCTAATTCTTGGCGAGAACCATCGTCGTTGCGCTTGCCAGGACCAATTGCTGCAATTTCACCAACCTGGGGCTTTTCTTTGGCGGTGTCGGGAAGCAAAATCCCACCGGCAGTTTTTTCTTCAGAAGCACTGACCTTGACAAACACGCGATCGCCCAAGGGTTTAACGGTAGAAACACTTAAAGAAACAGCAGCCATGTAAAATCCTCCTTATCCATATCTATAGTCGATTCGGGTCAAAGCGCTGGCACTTTACTCTCGAAAGTATTGACTGGCTTGAGTTTTATCTCTTTGTCAGTCTTCCTTTGAGCGATCGGTTTAGCACTCTCGACCCATGAGTGCTAATTTAGCGGAATGTTTGTACTGAACGCAACTATCCGTTCTGTACGGGTTCCCGAACTTTTTGGAGGGGACCTCTGGGTAGGGGTGGGGATGGGAACCACAGATTGCACAGATTTTCACGGAGAAGAGGAGAGGAGAGGATGATGGAGAAAGCAATTCCGGAACAAGTTACTTGTAAACCTGGGGATGAGAGTCCTTTGGATTCCTGTGTGGAGAGTTTGGGATTAAAGCAGATTCAACGGCACGTTTTTATCTGTGCGGATCAGAGTTTGGCTAAGTGTTGCTCGAAAGAGGAGGGTTTGGCGGCTTGGAATTATTTGAAACAACGGCTGAAGGAGTTAAAGCTCGATCGCGTTACTCCGACTCGTCCCGATTGTGTGTTTCGCACGAAAGCTAATTGTTTGCGCGTCTGCTGTGATGGCCCGATTTTGGTGGTGTATCCCGATGGGGTCTGGTATCGTTCTGCTACTCCCCAGGTGATTGAGCGGATCATTCAAGAGCATTTAATTGGGAACCAGGTGGTGCAGGAGTATGCGTTTCTGACTCATCCGTTACCGACTCCTGATGCTGAAGGGTCGGCGTTGGCAGACTGAATGAGTTCATGGTGATTTGCCTTAATAGTAACTCCAGCGACGGTCCCCTCCCCTTGGCAAGGGGAGGGTTAGGGTGGGGTCCACTCCCCCGGGAGAAAAAACTGGATGGGATGGTAACAAGTATCCCGACTCAAGGGTAGAATTGGTTCGAGGGTTTGGGAGGGGGCGATCGCCTCGTTCTATCCCGGTTTTTCTCATCGATTTCCAGGGAGTTAAGCTTACCGTAGGGATGCCTCGGTTGAAAACCCTTTAAACCGTAGGACAATCCGTTATAATCGATAGCGAGCTAAACCTGTATGGCGAGTAATATTTATAAATACATTAGTTTTGTAGAAACCCAACTATCGGATTACTCCTTGGAGTAAAGCGATCGCCCGGGTAGTTTCGAGCCAATCGGTTGAGGGCTGAAAATCAGGGAATGTAGGGAATCAAACTAACGCGATCGCCTACCGATGAATTCTGTCTCTACCACTCCGATGGGGATTACCCACCGGATTTCATTAAATTTCCAGCGTAAGGCTCGAACCATCTACATTGAATCCATTCAAAATTTGGTAGTGAATAACACATGACTGAACCCAGTATAGGCGCTCAAAAGAGACTTCTGCTGATTGACGATGACCCCAACTTAATCCTGTTAGTTAAAGACTATTTGGAATTTCGGGGGTACGAGGTCACCACCGCAGAAAATGGCCGCGAAGCCCTCGAAATTTTAGAAAAAGAAATGCCGGAGATGATTATTTGCGATGTCATGATGCCAGAAATGGATGGCTATGCCTTTGTCGAACAGGTTAGAAAAGACCCCCGCACGAATTGGATTCCGGTACTGTTCCTCTCCGCCAAGGGTCAAAGTCAAGATCGGGTCAAAGGCTTGAATACTGGGGCTGATGTTTATATGGTCAAGCCCTTTGAACCGGAAGAACTGGTTTCTCAGGTAGAAGCCTCCCTCAAGCAATCCGGTAGATTGCTTCAGCATCAACTCAAATTGGGGACGAATGGGCCGAAAATTCAAGTTCCCCTTGATGTGGAACTGACGCCGACGGAAACGAAGGTGGTGCAGTTTGTCGCCCGGGGAATGGCGAATCGGGAAATTGCTGAGGCGATGAAAGTCTCTCAGCGTACCATTGAAAGTCATGTTTCCAATATGCTGGCAAAAACGGGTCTGCACAACCGGACCGAGTTAGCACGGTGGGCCATTGAAAGTCAAATGGCCTAGGGCGTCAGTACAGGAGGGGGAAGATAAACCGGGTTTTTTGACCTGATCTCTACTCAGCAAGCCCGGTGGTTAGGGCTAGAAACCAGGGGTCTTGTCCCCTGGATCGAATATCGAAGCGACAGCCCTAGGGTTCAAATTCTCCACTTTAACTGGCCCGGAGGCATCAGAGGCGACCCCTGTCCTACCCCCATCGATTCTGCCAAAATCAGGGTTCTTTGAGACGGCTAAGGACGAGTGGGGATTTCTGCTCATTCCTGACAATCGAGCCGCCTCTGTTCTTTACCTAGAAGCAGCAACAAGGCGCTTCGTGGGGTTATGGAGAGGCGATCGCCCCCTCCTGTTTGAAATTGGTCAATCCAGAACTCGGTTTTAGCGGTAAAGTGATAAAGACGGATTTGGGCCTCCCCGAATTCATCAAGTTGTTAACGAGATACGAACGCCACTCAATCAGTAACCGGAGGTGATAGGGCCAAACTAGACTCAGCCTATATTTAATTTAATCCCACATCAGAAAAAATATCCATATCGCGATTTTATAACGGGCAATGAAGTCGAATAATGCTATTTTATAACCGGACTTGCAATAGAAAAAACTCTAACCTATTCATAACCCAGCCGATCGCATTCAAACTTCTTTGTTCGACCCGTTTTAACACTCGATTGGTAGAGCAGAAAATACTGCATTACCCAGCTTGGCGTGGGACTCTCCTATCCGAATCACTGCTGAAGATGCAATGGAGTGCCAAAGGTTAGAAACCCCCATAGAAGCATGACAATTACTCAAAAGTCTATGGCTTGCTCGGGGCATCCTGTCTGGTTCGCTGATTCTAGCCAACCGACACTCTGAACTTTTGGCAACCCAATCCAAAGCGGTTTATTTTGATAAAACCGCAGGGATTCACATTTCAAGGTTAATTATTTTCTACTAATATTAGGTCTAAGTTTCTATGGGTTTTTTAATGAACCGTCTGTCTATTTTTGTAGACGGAAACAATATGTTCTACGCTCAACAAAAGAATGGTTGGTTTTTCGATCCCAGAAGGGTGCTAGAATATTTTAACCAAGAGCAGCCTGGGATTATGTTAATTAATGCCTTTTGGTACACCGGACTCAAAGATCCGCAGGACCAACGAGGATTTAGAGATGCACTGATTAGTTTGGGATATACTGTTCGCACGAAAATTCTCAAAGAATATTATGACGATACCTCGGGCCGCTATTCTCAAAAAGCCAATTTAGACATAGAAATTGTCGTCGATATGTTTAATACGGTAGAACAGTACGACCGAGTGGTTCTATTTAGTGGGGATGGAGATTTCGAGCGGGCGATCGAATTATTACGGTCTAAAAATACTCATATAACTGTCGTTTCCACCGAAGGAATGATTGCCCGAGAGTTGAGAAATGCCACCGATCGCTATATTGACTTGAATGATATTCGAAACCACATAGAGAAAATGGATTATTAGAAGTCAGAACTCAGGATAGGCGGTTAGAATTAGAAATACGGTAGTGCAACAAACGCACCCCTAACCGCCCGCTTTCGTTGTCAACGGACAAACATAGCTCAACATGGACTAGGAGGTAAATTCCATGACAAATCAACCCGATCGCATCATTATTTTTGACACGACCCTTCGCGATGGTGAACAATCGCCAGGGGCCAGTCTGAATGGAGAGGAAAAACTGACCATAGCGCGGCAGTTAGCGCGACTGGGTGTGGATGTCATCGAAGCTGGATTTCCCTACGCTAGTCCCGGAGACTTTGAAGCGGTTCAAAAAATCGCCGAATTGGTGGGGGTCGAAGGCGGCCCCACGATTTGCGGTTTAGCGCGGGCGACTCGGGCGGACATTGAGGCCGCAGCAAAGGCCCTCAAACCCGCCGCCAAGGGACGAATTCACACTTTTATCGCTACCTCAGATATTCACCTAGAGTACAAACTCAAAAAGACTCGTCCCCAAGTTGTGGCGATCGCCGAGGAAATGGTTGCCTACGCCAAATCTTTTGTGGATGATGTGGAATTCTCCCCAGAAGATGCGGGACGTTCGGACCCCGAATTTCTCTATGAAGTTTTAACCAAGGCGATCGCCGCTGGTGCCACTACCATTAATATCCCCGATACCGTCGGTTACACCACCCCAGGAGAATTTGGTGCTTTAATTCGCGGCATCACAGAAAATGTCCCCAACATTGATAATGCTGTTATCTCGGTTCATGGTCATAATGACCTCGGTTTGGCCGTTGCTAACTTCTTAGAAGCGGTCAAAAATGGGGCGCGACAACTAGAATGTACCATCAATGGTATTGGTGAACGGGCTGGAAATGCCGCCTTGGAAGAATTAGTCATGGCATTGCACGTCCGTCGTCAGTATTTTAATCCCTTCCTCGGACGTCCGGTGGATTCTCAAGAATCGTTAACGAATATTGACACGCGACAAATCTACAAAACCTCGCGGTTAGTGTCGAATCTCACCGGGATGTTTGTGCAACCCAATAAAGCAATTGTCGGTGCCAATGCTTTCGCCCATGAGTCGGGAATTCACCAAGATGGTGTGCTTAAGCATAAGCTAACTTATGAGATTATGGATGCCCAATCTATTGGGTTGACGGACAATCAAATTGTGTTAGGTAAACTCTCGGGCCGTCATGCTTTTGCCAGTCGCTTGAAAGAGTTAGGATTTGACCTCTCGGATACGGAGTTAAATAATGCTTTTCTCAAGTTTAAGACTGTAGCGGACAAGAAGAAAGAGGTTACGGATTGGGACCTCGAATCGATTGTGAATGCGGAGATTCAGCAACCCCCGGAAATTTTCCGGTTGGAGTTGGTACAGGTATCCTGTGGCGATCGCGCCCGTCCGACAGCAACGGTAACGTTACGCACTCCGACAGGAGAAGAACTCACCGATGCGGCGATCGGGACCGGTCCCGTGGATGCGGTGTATAAGGCAATTAATCGGGTGGTGAATGTGCCGAATCAGTTGATTGAGTTTTCGGTACAATCGGTAACCGCTGGAATTGATGCTTTGGGAGAGGTGACGATTCGGTTACGTCATGGCGATCGCATTTTCTCCGGTCATTCAGCGAATACAGATATCATTGTCGCCTCGGCTCACGCTTATGTCAATGCCCTGAATCGCTTGTATGCCTTTTTGGAGAAGCAGGAGGAAACCACTCCGGAACCAGTAACCGCATCACTTTAACCTGAATTTCAGGAGTGCAAGCATTTTGCTTGCTATTAATTGATAATAAAACAGCCTGCAAAAGCAGGCTGTTTTATTATAAGAAGGAAATAATTTAGGCTGATAAATGTACTGATAGTTTCCTTTCAATTAGTTTTTTCATTTTAGGAACAATGGGAATTTCTGCTTTTTCAACCCGGTTCGTTCCTGTTGACTATCCCAACAATTCATCCAGGGCAATATTAAATCCCTGTAGAACCAATTGCGTGCTAACACTATCGCCCGATTGAAAAGCGATGGTCTGATTTCCTGTCAGGATTAAAATTCGCCGTCCTTCGGGGAAAACTAGCCAGACTTCTTGGCAGTTAAAGTCTAAATATTCTTGAGCTTTTGCTAAC
>NZ_JAFLQW010000676.1 GCF_017313335.1 Phormidium pseudopriestleyi FRX01
CCCCGGTTGAGTGGGAGTCTCATTCCCCGGTTGAGTGGGAGTTTCGTCACCCGGTTCAGTGGGAGTTTCGTCACCCGGTTCAGTGGGAGTTTCATTCCCCGGTTCAGTCGGAGTTTCGTCACCCGGTTCAGTGGGAGTTCCATTGGGACTCTGAGTGACAATCGTAATATTGCCTTGGGTGTAGCGAGATGGCGGAACTGGGACAGAGAAGTTGGGCGAAATTGTGCTAGAACCTGTGGTAATCGCACCAGCGGTTCCATTGACAGTGGCATCCCCGATAATAAACGGAGTGGTAGTGCCTCCGCTGTGTTCGATGCGAATATCTCCACCGCGATCGCCACTTTCTGCCGATGAAATACTCGCATTGACACCGTTCTCGTTATTAAAGGTATCCAGGACCCGCAGGAAATTACCTGCGGTGATGTTGATGTCACCCCCTTGAGAATTGAGGGTTCCGGTGGCGGTGATATTGTTGTTAGCAAAGAGGCGAATTTCTCCCCCAGCGGTGGCGATCGAATCAAAAAACAATTCTCCTGCCGAGTTTAGAATCACGGGTCCTCCGGCAGTGGAGACCCTTCCCAGAGTAATATTAGCAGGCGAACTCCGGGGGCTGGTACTAATAAAGGTATTGCCTAGGGTTGTCGAGATATCCGTGGGATTCACTGCCGACTCGACCCCCGATCGCAAAATTAACGTTGCCGCATTCAGGAGGAGGTCGGCATCAGGGTCGTTCAGGTTTCCCAAAGTGGTATCGGGACCCGTGATAGTAATATCTTCAGCGACGATCGCCCCACCTGCTTCAATTTTTAGGGAGACTCCTGTATAAGACCCAAAAATCACATCTCCACTGGCGGTAATAATTGGGTCATATTCACTCACGAAGTGACCCCCACCCCCGACTCCATTCTCAAGGGAGAAATTTCCCCCTGCCGAAAAGTTAGAATCCCCGGAAATATTGCCTGGACTGACTAAGCTGATATTTCCCCCCGCTTGAAACGCCGGTTGAATTCCGGTTAAGGCGAGGATATCAATTCCCTGAACCCCGAGAATGGCTAAATTGCCTCCGGCGATCGCCTGAAATCCTGTTTCCCCCTCGCGAACCCGGACCGTATTACCGCCTTGCAGGGTTAAGTCACCAGTCGTCCGCAGTTGACCCCCCACAATCGTCAGGTTTTCAGGGGCCGAAAGGATAGCATTTGCGCTGTTAATCGTCGTTTGGTCCTTGGGGACTGTCGAGGACAAGGGGCGATCGCTCATCACCAAATCCCCTGGTTCCACCGGCAGACCCGAACCCGTCAAAATCACCGTTCCCGCCTCCGTGATGGTAATCCCAGTGGCATGACCAACCCCAGTTTGAGTTAGTAATTCAGGTAAAGAAAGGGGATTCACCGATACGGGAAGACTGCCGGAATTTCCCGGGTTCAAATCCTGGGGATTCACCTCAATACTGAGTAAATATCCCTCTTGAGCAATCCGAACCAAACTTTCTCCCGGGACGGCAGCTAGGGTAATCGTTCCTCCAGGGGCGCTGAGGGTTCCGGTATTGAGTATGGTTCCCCCAATCAAGCTTAAATTCTGGTTGGGGTTCACACTTAGGTGAGCTGTATTAATAATGTTTCCGACTTCTTGGGTGCTAAAAGAAAAAGCCAACGGCTTGCCAATCAACTGGCTATAATTGTTGAATCCTTCCCCATCAAACCACCCCGAATTGAACTCGATTCTGGTCGCCGTAGTTGCGGTAAAAGCAGCCGGGACATTCAAGGCAGCATCCGGCCCAAAAACCAGTCCAGCCGGGTTGATTAAAAATAAATTAGATTGACCCCCGGTGACTTGAATTAAGCCATTAATATAAGACGCATCTACCCCGGTTACTCGTCCGAGAATATTGCGAATTTCTGGATTAGAGAGAAAGTTAGCCGTTTGACCGGCATTTAATCCAAATTGTTCAAACGTATGAAAAAGATTACCTCCATCGGAGGAGACGGTTCCGCCCTGAATGTGAAAAACTTCTCCCTCGCGATTGACCACTGTCCCGGTTCCATCCTCAGGGGGTAGAATGGGTGGGGGTTGCTGAGAAAAGGCTACAATTGGAGTAACAATGGGTAGAATTATCCCCCAAGTAAGGGATAACAAAAAGCGGGTTTTATAAACTAAGAATTTCATAATAAATTTGGGCACAAATATAGTAGAGTAGCGGGAAGAGAATCGGTGTTTTTTACACCATCTCTACTCCTGATTAATAAGTTGGGGCTATAAACCTGGTAATAATTGTCTCTATTGAATAGGGATTTGTAAGGTATAGGGACTATTTCTGTCGATCACACTTCCCAGTTTCAGTGCCTGAGTTCCTCTAAGCTGTTATCCTGGATTGACGAAGGGAATAGATTTCCTGCTTCTTGATTTTTGGTGAAGCGATCGCGAACACAGTCTGGATCTCAATCGGTTGAGTTTACCTTTAACTTTATAACTGAGCATTTTCTAATATAGTCCATGCCTAGGGAAATAACCTCACCTAAACGACGGAGTTTTACCCCGGGAAAAATTTAATATTTTCTGGGTCCCATCAACCTAAAGGAATAGGCAGATTTAACCGATTCAAACTAAGACTATACCCAGGGTAGAGAACATCTCACTCAGGATCCTGGCGATCGCCCCACCCAGAACCCTTCACCCCAGATTGAGGCCCCTTAACCCAGCCCCCGATGTTCTGACTCTCCTTGAGAGTGGAAAATCCAGAATTTTTATCTTCAAACAGGTCTAAATTGAACAGGGGATATCCCCTCACCTCTATCCCTCTACCCCATAATTATTAAGAAAATTAGCCAGGGGGAAATCTTTCCAATCTGATATTCAATTAAGGGAGTCCAAAAAAATAAATTATCCAAGTTATGCGGTGAAAAACCTGACTCTGACGCGGCGTAGGCCGGCGAGCTCCGCGAGTGCCCCACCGTTAACGGGTGTGGGTTTTGGGGATTTTATTTTTTGGAGTTCCCTAAGTATTTAATTCAAGCATAATTGGGGATTTTAATCGATGTTATGGTCAGGGGAAATAAATTTGATAATTTTCCAAAGGAGTGGGAGCATCTTGCTCCCGGGCAACAAGCAGTAGGGAGCAAGATGCTCCCACTCCTTTTTTTAGAATTAGACTAATTTAATCCGTTCATCCCTATTTTTTTGAATGCAGCTCATTTAATTTTTTCTAGCAGAAATCATGACAAATCAGGGGTAAAATTTCCATCAAAAATAAAAAATGGACCCGGGAACAGACCGAATCGAGTGCAGTAAAATTATTTTTCGGACTATAGCAATCCTAAATGATTTATGCCCTCTCTTGCTCCCCTCTCCCCCTTTGGGCCGCCTTATGTTGGGGGTGAGGGCATTCCACAACTGATAAAGGATCGGATATATGATAAGTTAAATTAAGACCTCCTACCCCAACTTGATAAGTTGGCTGCGATCGCACGCTTATGGAACAAATCATCAACTTAATTCCCGAAGGTCCAATCGTAGAATTTACCCTTCTGCTTTTGGTTATCTTGATTGTCCCTCCGATCTTTGAGAACCTGAAACTGCCCGGATTAATCGGGTTATTAGTCGCCGGAGTAGTTTTAGGTCCTGATGGGGCTGGACTGCTCAATCCCAATACCGACACCATCAAACTCCTCTCGGGCATTGGCAAAATCTACCTGATGTTCGTCGCAGGTTTAGAAATAGATATCCAGCAGTTCCGCAAAACTAAAAATCGCTCCATTGGATTTGGTGCGGCCACCTTCTTTCTCCCCTTAATGGTTGGCACAATCGTGGGACGAAGTTTTGGATTTGATTGGAATCCTTCCATTTTAATTGGTTCCCTCCTCGCCTCTCATACCCTCCTGGGATATCCTATTGTCAACCGATTGGGAGTCGTCGGAAATGAGGCCGTCACTGTGACCATTGGGGCGACAATCTTTACCGATATTGCGGCCTTATTAGTGTTGGCAATTTGTGTCTCCTTCAATGCCGGAGAATTCACAGCCTTTTCTTTAATCCTCCAGTTAGTATTACTGGGACTGTACGCAGCTGGCGTATTATTTGGAGTTGACCGGGCGGGAAAAGAGTATTTTCGCAGAACCGGAGATGAAGAAGGAAATCAGTTTTTATTCGTGCTGCTTGCCCTGTTTTTGGCCGCTGTCGGCGCTCAATTGATTAATGTGGATCAAATTGTGGGAGCTTTTCTTGCCGGACTTGCGGTCAATGATGTGGTGGGGAACGGTCCAGTTAAGGAAAAAGTAGAATTTGTGGGCAGTGTTTTATTTATCCCATTTTTCTTTGTGGGAATGGGTTTATTGCTTGATATCAATGGATTTATCGAAACCCTAACCACCTCCCTCGGATTAACCTTGGCGATAGTTTTTGGCTTACTCGGGAGCAAATTTTTAGCTGCTTTGGTTGCCAAAATTTTGTATCGCTATCAGTGGATTGAAACCTTAACCATGTGGTCGCTGTCGGTGCCACAAGTCGCCGCAACCTTGGCTGCAGCCCTAGTGGGAGTTCAACAGGGCGTGATCACTCCAGAAGTCTTCAATACCGTGATTGTCTTGATGTTGGTGACTTCAGTTCTCGGACCCTTGATGACGGCAAGATTTGCCAGTAAACTGCCTGTACCCAAGGCCTACCTAGACCCAGATAATATGTCGATCTGGTGGGAAACCCACGAAGTGGAAACGAGGGTAAATCCTCCCGTGGCGAAATCGGATGATTTGTTTACCGTAGTGGTGCCAATTTCTAATCCCCTGACCCAACGGTATTTAATTCAAATGGCGGCGCTTTTAGCCCGTCATGAGGCGGGGCAAATTGTCCCCTTATCCGTGGCGATCGCTCATGTTCACATGGATGAACCCCAACTCGATATTGCCCTCAAAGAAAGTCGGCGATCGCTCGATCGCTCGGTCCAAATGTTAGAAGAATTTGAGGTCAAAGCCAAACCCGAACTGCGGATTGATGATGATGTCTCCCATGCCATCAGCCGAACCGCTAAGGAATGGGAATCCAACCTAATTGTAATGGGATGGAGTCCGAAGATGGGCTTGCGATCGCGATTATTTGGCAACCTCATTAATGACGTCTTTTGGTCCTCTCACTGTCCCGTTGCCGTCATGCGCCTAATCGATGAACCCGTTAATATTCATCGTTTATTAGTGCCGGTCAAAAATTTATCCCCGCAAACCTTACGAACAGTCCGATTTGCCCAGTTATTTGCCGATGCGAATTCCGGGGAAATTACCTTACTGCACGTTTGTGCACGCCGGACTCCTGTCGAACAAATTCATCGGTTTGAGTCCGATTTAGCCCGACTGGTCAAGTGGGATAACTCCTCGATAAAAATTGCCATTACCACCATTCCTGATGATGATGTGGTCAAGGTCATTATGAAGGCAGCGCAATCGGTGGATATGGTTATCCTGCGTTCAATTCGTCGTCGGACTGCTGGGGGTTTAGCCATCAGCAATGTCACCACCAAAGTCATTGAAGAGTTGAAATGTTCCCTAATTTTGTTTGGTGAACCCCACTCTTAACAGTTGTTTTAACTGTTAAAACCGAATCAAGGAGGGTTTTTAAAACCTCCCCTGGGTTGGGATTCCCCTAAACCACCTGCTGAGTTTGAAATTGATGCAACTCTGACGGTGCAACTGCCCCATGTTCGGTGATAATAGCGGTAATCAATTCTGCCGGAGTGACATCAAAAGCGGGATTGTAAAATTCCACGCCGAGGGGATAAATTCGGGTTGAGCCAATTTGATAGAGTTCTTCGGCATCCCTAATTTCGATGGGAATTGCACTACCTTCAACTAAGGTAAAATCAATCGTGGATAACGGTGCGGCCACGAAAAAAGGAATCAGATGAGCTTTGGCAACGATCGCTAAATTATAAGTGCCGATTTTGTTGGCCGTATCCCCATTGGCAGCAATGCGATCGGCACCGACAACCACTGCATCAATTAACCCCTGTTTCATGCAATGTGCTGCCATATTATCCGCGATCGCCGTCACGGGAATTCCCTCTTGTACACATTCCCAAGTTGTCAGTTTCGCCCCTTGTAGACGGGGACGGGTTTCATCAGCATAGAGTCGTTCTAAGCGATCGCATTTCCACGCCGATCGCACCACCCCCAATGCTGTCCCATATCCTGCCGTCGCTAAAGCCCCAGCATTACAATGGGTCAGAATTCGTAGCTTTTGCGGCGTAGTAGGGAGAACCTCCAAACCATAATCCCCGATCGCCTGACAGGTTTTTAAATCTGACCCTTGAATCTCCTGTGCCGTTTCCAACAAGACTTTCTTAAGATAACTCACCGGTCCTAATGTCTGCCTTGCCACAGTTTGCATTCGGGCGATCGCCCAAAACAAATTAACTGCCGTCGGACGAGTCTGGCGTAACGTTTCCGCCACCGTTTCTAACTGAGTCAAAAACTCCCCCCGTTCCTCCGTTTGGATATCCCTAGCCCCTAAATACATTCCATAAGCTGCCGCCACTCCAATCGCTGGAGCCCCGCGAACAATCATGGTTTGAATCGCCCTTGCCATATCGTCATAGCGGCGAATTTCTACCAAGGCATACTCCATCGGTAGACGAGTTTGGTCAATGAGCGCTACATGGTCTTCTTTCCACACAACGGGATAAACAGGAGGATTTCCAGACATAATCAATCCGGTGAAAACTAAGTTAATTTGCTCTAACTTATTCTACTAGATAGGCCCAATCTTTGCCGAATTTCTTGCCAAAATCCAGTCAGTTTGCGGAGGAGGATACGCCGGACCCCTTTCGTAATCTTTTCAAATCGATAGTAGAATACAAGGTCTATCACCTCTGAGAGTTCCAGGGTTCCTAAATAGGCCAACCCTTTGTCAATCATGCGATCGCTATAGTCCAGATAAACTTTTTTAGCGCTCCTTTCCGAAATATCCCAGGACCGCTTAAATTGCTGGTGGAGGTGGTGTTGATACTCCGCGAAATCCCCTCGGCGATCGGCTAGATAGTCTTGGATATAGTCACCGGCAATCTGTGCCGTCTCCATTCCATGCCGAATCCCTTCTCCCCCCAGGTAATTGACTGCCGAAACCGCATCCCCAATCGCAATTAAATTATCCCGGTAGTAAATATCCTGAAGTCCCCTATTGTATTGTAGGTTTGAACCATGAGTTTCTAATCGGTGATAGTCATCAATCTGGAGATACTCTTTAATCAGCAACTCGATAGACTGTTTAATCGCCGGACATCGGTCGTCCAGGATTTGATGTTGACCCTGATAACGAGCCGCCCCTACTTTCAGAATATTGGGTTCCATTGGAAAAATCCACGAATACCCTTGAGGCATCCACCGATGTCCTATGAAAAACATTAGAGACTCGGCACAAGATTGGTAAGTCAACTCATCGACTGTAATTAAATATTCGATGCCGATCCCGGTAAAAAAAGCCGGACGATTTTGGCGGTGGGGATACATCAGCGATCGCGCGGCACCTGTGGCATCCACTAAGACCCGCGTCTGAACAGCGACTGCCTCTTCTTTTCCCTTGGGTTTAAGCATTACCACGGTTTCACCCTTCTGGGAAGAGTGAGTTAGGTATCGATGACCCAACCAAACCTCCCCCCCATTTCTCGTCACTTCCCCGGCTAAAAATTCCCGAAGTTTAGCAAAATTCAACACGGCACCTAAAGGAGTAGAGGACTCCCACCGTTTCTGAACATGGGTACTGATAATCGCCAGATTCTGCCAAAAACTCCCCACAATCGATTCGGGTAACTCATATTTAGCCAAGGTTTCCATCGGAGTTGCAGCACTTGAAAAATTATTAGCTGCAAAGGTTTCATGTTGTTCCACCAATAAAACGTGGATGCCAGAACCGGCTAATTGCCTTGCACAATGCCCTCCGGCTGGGCCAGCACCCACAATAATTACATCAAAATTTTTCATCACATCACCGAATTTAGTTCTGAAACAGAGCCATAATAATTCAGACAAAGAGAACGCAGAGAAATCCTGTTTTCTCTGCGCTCTCTATTCCTGAGTTCTCTTGATAATTTTAAAGGGAGAATTGCTCAGTTTGTTAATTATTGAGCAACAGAAACTGGCGATTTAAACGTTTGTAAAACGCGATCGGCCATTTGAGAGGGCGTTAAACCCAAGTCAGCAAAAGATTGGTCCGGTGTGGCATGATCCACAAGCTGATCCGGCACCCCAAAACGCAACAGTGACACCGGGATATTATTATCCATGAGCGCTTCTGCCACCGCCGAACCAAACCCACCCATCAGGCATCCTTCTTCCATCGTCACAACTTTACCAATGCGTTGAGCCAGGGGCAAAATTAACTCGGTATCCAAAGGTTTGACAAATCGAGCATTCACTACGGTTGCGGCAATGCCATGTTCGTTGAGAATTTCCGCCGTTTGTAAGGCAGGATAGACCATTGAACCATAGCCAAGGATTAACAAATCATCGCCACTGCGGAGAATTTCCCCTTTGCCGATTTCCAGGGGTTCCCATCCTTCTTCCATTAGGGGAACACCGTAACCATTGCCTCGGGGATAGCGCATGGCGATCGCCCCATCGGTGTAGTCAATTCCCGTGACTAGCATCCGTTGCAGTTCCGCCTCATCCTTCGGTGCCATCAGCACCAAATTGGGAATGCAACGCAGATAAGCGATATCATAGACCCCTTGGTGAGTTGGCCCATCCGCGCCTACAATTCCTGCCCGATCCAGACAGAAAAACACGGGTAATTTTTGAATGCAGATATCGTGAATGATTTGATCATACGCGCGTTGTAGGAACGTCGAATAAATCGCGCAAACCGGGCGAATTCCTTCACAAGCTAAACCCGCTGCCAGAGTCGCGGCGTGTTGTTCAGCAATCCCCACATCGATGTATTGATCGGGCAGTTTGGCTTGGAGTTTGTCTAACCCTGTTCCCGTAGCCATTGCTGCGGTAATTCCGACAATTTTCGGGTTTTGTTCCGCCAGTTTAATCAGAGTTTCGGCAAAAACTTTGGAATAGCTGGGGGGTTTGGGTTTATTGGAGGGGATGGCTTTTCCGGTTGCCAGATTAAAGGGATTTTGGGCATGGTAACCCACTTGGTCTTTTTCGGCGATCGCATAGCCTTTGCCCTTCACCGTAGCAACATGAACCAACACCGGACCCGGCATTTGATGCGCTTGGTTGAACGTGGTGATCAGTTCTTCCAGATTATGCCCATCAATGGGTCCGATATAGGTAAAGCCCAACTCCTCAAAGACTGCCCCCACTTTAGGAACCGCCAACCGCTTCATCCCTTCCTTGATGCGTTGCATTTCTGGGGTGAAGGTTTCCCCGACAAAGGGGAGATGTTTGAACTGTTCCTCTAAATTGTCTTTGAGGAACTGAACTGGGGGACTCAGACGCATTTTATTCAGATAACGAGGAATCGCCCCCACATTGGGAGAAATCGACATTTCGTTATCATTGAGGACCACCATCAAATTCGTGTGCGGCAAATGACCCGCATGGTTAATCGCTTCCAATGCCATGCCGCCAGTGAGTGCACCATCGCCAATCACCGAGACCACTTTGAATTTTTCACCTTTCATGTCCCGGGCTAAGGCCATGCCTAATCCCGCAGAAATGCTGGTGGAGGCGTGACCTGCACCAAAATGGTCAAATTTGCTTTCGCTGCGCTTGAGGTATCCCGCCACGCCATTTTTTTGGCGCAGGGTGTGGAAATTGCCGTAACGTCCGGTAATGAGTTTATGGGGGTAGGCTTGGTGACCCACATCCCAGATGACCTTATCGCGATCGAGGTCTAGGGTTTGGTAGAGGGCCAGGGTGAGTTCGACCACCCCTAACCCGGGGCCGAGGTGACCGCCAGAGGCGGCGATCGTTTCCAGATGCTTTTCCCGAATTTGTCGAGCAATTTGCTCAAGTTGATGGATGGATAAACCGTGCAACTGGTTTGGGTGAGACAGTTCACTCAGATGCATATTTTTTATTGAATTCTGCGATCGTGCTTACAAAGGAAGTTACACAGGGTCAACCGGGGAGTAGAGGGTGGGTTTGCCGTCCCCCTCACCAGTGACGACCTATGGCTTATACCCCATCGCGGCTTGGACTGCAAGGGGGGTTAGCTTCAATAACGGCTACTTAAGGGATGAATAAGTCCCACTTAATTTACCACGAGAGGATAGGATTCGGATATTCCCCTCTTACTCTAGTGCAGGTGCGGCCCTTCGGACCAACGGGTTTTTAGCTTGACGCCCTCAGCCGAGCACCATACCTGTACTCAGGTTGGTGTCGGGATGGATAGGCGGTCAATCGATGGGGTTCAATACCCCATCGATTGACAATTTTCTGCTGCAACTCGCGGATCACCTCGCTTTGTTGTCTTTCTTTGATTTTGCAGTATTTTTTCAAGTGGGCTAACTCTTCATCAGTCACTCGGAAATTAATTTGGTTCATTACGAATACCATGTAGCTGTTTGCTATAATAATATCATGAGAATATCCTACCAGTACAAACTACGCCCAACAAAACAACAGATTACAGAGTTAGATAGATGGCTGTCAATGCTTTGTAGTCAGTACAATTATTTGTTGGCGGATAGATTCAACTGGTACGAGCAAAACCGTTCTCCTGTAAATGCGTGTCCCCTTGTATGCCATTTGCCAGAACTGCGAAATCATCCCGATTATTTCAGCCAAAAGAAAACTTTGCCTCAACTCAAGAAAACTCATCCTTTGTATCGCATAGATTTATTCGCAAGTCCTCCAAGATGTTGTCAAGCGGGTAAAACTGACTTTTGACAGATTTGTTAAAGGTGATAGCAATGGCAAGCGTAAGCTGTTTTGCATCTAAATTGGATAATCCTATAACCAGGAGTCGGCTGTTTTGGGAATCAAAGTTGAGTATCAAGCAGCCTTTGTGACATTGGCGGCTGTTAATTTTGAAGAAATTGTGCAATTTTATGCTCGGTTGTTGGCGATCGCCCCCAATCCATATCAGCCCGAAGTCTATGCTGAGTTTTCTGCCGCAGGATTGAGATTAGGGATTTTCAAACCCAAAACCCATCATGAGTCGGAGTTTTTGCCCCAGGGTTCGGGCAGTTTGAGTATATGTTTTGAAGTGACCAATTTGGATGATGCGATCGCCCATCTGGGTCAGTTAGGATATCCACCCCCAGGAGAAATTACCACCGCCTCTCACGGGCGGGAAATTTACGCCTATGACCCATTAGGCAATCGCTTGATTTTTCATCAATCGGTTGAGCATTTCTTGAAAAATGAGTCGAGTCCGGAGGTACAGTAACAGTTAGAAACCGGGGTTTTTAGGAAATTTCTGCCAATCCGCAGGCAATTGGGGTCAAAAACCCGGTTTCTTGTCCCTTGGATTTAATCCGTTCCTGATGCTTTAGAACTCGCCATCAACAGCCGGAGAAAATTATAAATAACCCAATAAATCAACAAAACTAAAGAAGCTGACCACTAATAACAAAATTGCGGTCAATTGCGGGAGTCTAAAGGTTGGGTCAGGGGCGATCGCACCCCGAACTAAACAGGAACAAGACGATCCAACCGCATAACTCAGACTCAGGACCAAATAAGGCCAGTCCAGAGTCACCCCCCAAAATCCCAGTAAAACAATGGCTGCCGAAAGCATGACCAGTTCGATAAACAGGGGAGGATTCTGCTGAATATAATTAATCAGGGTATCCCACCAAAATTGCCTATGTCGCATTTAGATTAAAAAATTAAGATCGTGTTTTTTATTTTAATCTAAGATTAACCACGGATTAACCCAAACATCCGCCCCCTGGAGATAGAGGATATCGGCAAAATGACTATTCCTTGTGGAATAGTCAACTCTTAGCCACAAACTTGGGAGAGGAACCCGGCAATTATTGGCCGGATAAGTAGG
>NZ_JAFLQW010000060.1 GCF_017313335.1 Phormidium pseudopriestleyi FRX01
CGACCAATCAGTAAACCAGCAGCCCCGGCAAAGAAAATGGCGGGTAATTCTAGGGAACCATGAGGCCAAACAAAGGCCCAAAATGGATAGGATAAATTATATTGAGCGATTAGGGTGGCGATCGCCCCAATATGAATGCCATTATAAACTAAAATAAACAGGGTATAAATCCCCGCCGTAATGCCTCCCCCCACTGCACCAAAGGAAACTTTGAGGTTATTAATGGTGATGCTACTAGAGGCAAGGGGTTCGATTCCCACAATAGAACCCATCCATAATTCCCCTTTATCCCGGACAATTTCAATGATATCCGGTGGTACTACGATCGCCATAAAAACCGGGTCTTGCCAAGCATACCACCAGGCCACCAAAGCTCCCAAAGTAAAAGTCGCGATCGCCACCGCAATATATCCCCAGGTTTCTTGGACAATCCCTGGAAAACCCCATCGCAAAAACTCCACAACTGCCCCCCATTCCTGTCGGCGAGACCCTTGATAAATTTGGCTATAACTACGCGAGGTCAACTGCTGCAACTCCTGGACTAAAGTCATCCCCAGTTTGTGGGTTCTCGCTCGTGCTAAATCTGCCGAAACGGACCGATATAAACTCGCGAGTTCCTCAATTTCTAACGCTTGCAAGGATTTTAATCCCTTTTTTTCAACTTGCCTCAATAAGGTATCCAGTCGCCGCCAATTCGTTTCCCGTCGAGCAATCCACCGTTGAACATTCATAAGATTCCTCAAAATTACATCACTCTCTCTAGTCAGTCTAAATCATTCCTGGACTCTGTGGCTTAACAATTCTTATTTCGGATAGAAATTCAAGGAATACAGACTGTATAGCTTGGACTATATCAGTTGTGGAAGAAGACCTCTTCCCCAACATAAGGTGGCCTACAAGGAGAGGGGAGCAGGAGAGGGCATAAATCCTGCAAGAGTGGCTATAAACGCTATAAACCATTGTCCCGTAAGTTCCTGTTGGGGGAGGAACTTGTCCAGGTTTATCACATTTTTTCAAATTTTGTCCCCGGCTCGTTTAAAATAACTGTATCTGGAGCTGACTGGATGACTGGGACGGTCTAGGCATCCGTTAATATCGGAGGATTCAACAGGGTAATGTTTTTATTAAATCGAATCAATATCCAAACTCCTGAAAGTGTGAATTTAGAATTTACCTTAGCGGGAATTGGTAACCGGGTTTACGCCCTGATGTTTGATTATCTGGTTTTGGGGTTAATCCAACTTAGTTTAGTCGTGGTTTGGGCGTTAGGGTCGTTGTTTTTAGCTGATATTCTTAACAATGCTTTGGGAACGAGCGTTCGGTTACAACAGTGGTTATTCGCAATTTTAGGTTTATTGCTGTTTGCCATCTATGTAGGCTATTTTGTCTGGTTTGAAGTGTTTTGGCAGGGTCAAACTCCGGGGAAGCGGCGGGTCCAGATTCGGGTGATTCGGGATGATGGGCGGCCTTGCGGTCTTCAGCAATCGACCCTACGGGCGTTGTTGCGTCCGGTGGATGATGTGCTATTTATTGGCGCGTTCTTGATTACCTTAACCTCTCGGGAAAAGCGCTTAGGGGATTGGGTGGCGGGAACTTTGGTGATCCAAGAAGACCGCGCGATCGCCGAGGCTAATTTTACGATTTCTGAATCCGGCAAACTGTTGAAAAATCAGGTAGTAGAACGGGCTAATCTGTCAGCTTTACTACCGGATGATTTTGCAATTATTCGAGAATATTTGCAACGGCGCAACCAACTCACCATTGAGGCGCGATCAAAAATAAGTCGTCAATTAGCCAGTCAGGTTAAAGGGGCAATCATCCAAGAACCCCTGAATAAAAAGGTATCCGCAGAGGAGTTTTTAGAGGCGGTTTATTTGGCCTATCAAGAACAGCGATCGCGCCCTTGACGAACTCAGACCCTGGACCTAGCCCTGTCAAGATGTATTTGTAGGGGTGCAATGCGATGGACTGAAGAGGATTTAGAGACCAAACCCCTACAAGGAAAAACGATTTTTCGTCATTAAATTTACCACATTGACAGGGCTACATTGTTGAGCAAAACTCATCAGTTGGGACCGCAGAATGTTACCAATTGTTGACTAATTTCCCTTCCTGAATCAGCAACTGAGACGCTTTTTCGCTATTGACGGGGGGTGAAAACAGATACCCTTGAGCCATCGCACATCCCAGTTGTTGGAGTTTCTCTAACTGGGCCAATGTTTCCACTCCCTCGGCAATCACTTCCATGCCTAAATCGTGAGCTAAACTCACAATCGTCATCACGATTTCGGAATTTTCTCCCTCAACTCCAATCCGATTCACAAAGGAACGGTCAATTTTCAAAGTATCCAGGGGAAACCGATGTAAGTAGCTCAAGGAAGAATACCCGGTGCCAAAGTCATCCATGCAAAGGTTGATTTTCCTCTCTTTAAGCTGCAATAGCATTTCGGTGGCTAATTCGGGATTATCAACGATCGCGCTTTCGGTAATTTCCAGCTTTAACATACTGCCATCGATTCCCGTTTCGGCCAGAATTCGATCCACTTGTGCGATCAAATCCACGCGGGAAAATTGCCGTCCCGATAGGTTAACCGCCACGGTTAAGGGTAACGATTGGGGAAATCGTTCTTGCCAGATTCGCAACTGTTGGCACGCCTCACGGAGTACCCACTGCCCGAGGGGAACAATTAAGCCGGTTTCCTCGGCGATGGAGATAAATTCCCCTGGAGGCACGAACCCCAGTTCAGGATGTTCCCATCGCAATAGGGCCTCAAATCCTTCAATTCGTCCCGTTTTTAGGCAAATAATCGGCTGATAATGCAAGGTAAAGGCGGAGGGTTTTTTGCCGGAACTAAAGGGCAGGGATGGGGTCTGAATCCCCCCGTCTTCTCCGGTATCATTGCCTTCTGAATCCGGGGTGGGAGAGAGGAAAAACCGGGGACTGGGCGATCGCTTTTCTCCTTCGGAAATAGCGCGCCGGAGGTCGTTTTCTAACTTGAGTAATCGGACAACGCGGTCATGCATGGCGGTATCAAAAACCTCATGGCGAGACCGTCCCATAGCTTTAGCGCGATACATGACGATATCCGCATCGCGTAACAGGTCCTCGGGGCGTTCATAACCTCGGGAACTGAGGGCAATCCCGATACTCACACTGGTAAACACTTCTTGTCCTTCGATCGCAAAGGGACGGGTTAAGCAAGCGTGAATTCGTTCCGCCACTCGCCTTGCTGTGCGTAAGGCGCGGATATCTTTGAGGAGGATGGCAAATTCATCCCCTCCCAGGCGGGCGATCGCGTGTTCATTGCGCCGGAAACTATGGGGACGCACTGCCAGGGTCTTGCGAAGACGTTCGGCAATCTCAATTAAAAGGCGATCGCCAACCCCATGTCCCAAACTATCATTAATCACTTTAAAGCGGTCCAGATCCAAAAATAGAACCGCAAATAAATAGTTAGAATTTTGTTTACCTCGTTCCCACTCCTGACGCAGTTCTTGCATAAATAACGTCCGGTTGGGCAGTTCCGTTAAGGCATCATGAAAGGCATTATGGCGCAATTTTTCTTCGATTTTAGCTTTCTCAGAAATTTCAGCCCTAAGTCGATCATTGGCGGCTTTTAATTTAGCGGTGCGTTCCTCCACGATCGCCTCTAACTGAGCATTCAAAGTAGCCAGTTTAGACTCCGCTTGGTGGCGGGCGATCGCCCCTCCAATGCTTCCTGCTGCCGCTTTCAAAATCGATTCTTCTGTTTCGGACCATTGCCGTTGATGATGGCAATCATTAAAGCCGATAAACCCCCAAAACCGCCCTTCAATGGCGATCGGCATGACTAAAATAGACTGAATCCCTTGTGCTTCTAGGATGGACCGTTCAACCTGGCGTAAGTCTCGAACCGTTCCCCCAATCGCTTTTCCTGCACAGAGAGTCTCGTACCACCCCGGCAAATTTTCCTCATAAGAAAGGGTTTGGAATTCCGGGTTCTCCTTCGATGAAGTAATTCCTTCCCCAACCCATTCCCAGCACATTCTCATCAGATGTTCTTCGGTCAGACTTTGATAATTTTCCATCAGGTACGCGCGATCGACTCCTGCGGCATTTCCTAATTCAGCTAATGCCTTAGAAATCGCCTCAGATAGATTGGAGGCTGTTAACAGCGCGTAAGTTGCTAATGCCACACCCTCTAACAGGCGATCGCGCTGTTGGAGTTGGACTGCCGCTTCCTTGAGTTCCGTAATATCTTTTTCATTCACCAAAACCGCGCGATCGCCTGTTACCGGATCCTTCGCATTGCGAATCTCTACCGCGTGCCATCGTACCCCCTGCAAGGTTTGCATCTGGGTTTCGTGATAGAAGACATTCCCCGCTTCAATGCAATTTAACGCTCGTTCCGCATCGCTGCTACTGACAAATCGCTCTCTCCAGGAATTTTCCCCCGAATTATCCCCCGTTTTTTCCTCCCCATAACACCGCTTCGCCACCGGGTTCTGCATTACCATCGTGCCATCGGCTTTGTACAGGGAAATCATCACCGTCGCCTGCCTGAGCACTTCATTCGACCGCCACAGTTCCCAGTCCTGGCGTTTCATGACTTCGGTCATTCCCTCCACCAAAACCCCCATTCTTCCCGATTCAATCCGAATTCCCGAACAAGCACATCGAATGGATACGGGTTCACCATCCGCTTGAAAGGTCCATTGTTTCACCACAGTTATACCCTGCTCTAATTGTTCTATATTGAGTTCGATCCCGCTTGAATTCTCGTCAAATGGGTTACTCCAATTTCCTGCTGGCAGTTCTGCTATGCTTTGCACCTGCCACAGCCCTAGGGCCGCCGCGTTTGCCCACCATACCTGCTTTTGGTCAAAGTCCCAAATCCAGATGGGGGAAACCAATATATCCAACGACGTTAGTTCTTGGCGATTGAGGATGGAATCGCTGAGTTTTAGTTGTGGCATCAATCGGGTTTTTTATTTAATAAATTTTTTAAGGGGAATCTGAAGGAAACCGCTTTTTTTTCATTCGGCTGGGTTTGCCAGAGGGTCAGGGTCAAAAGCGATTGTTTCTCTTGGTCCTATTTCAGTTCTAAATCAGTTGTGGAATGCCCTCACCCCCAACATAAGGCGGCCCAAAGGGGGAGAGGAGAGCTATATATGTCATAAATCATTTAGGATTGCTATATTCCTGCTCTTTCTCATGGTGCTCCTATCTTGATTGCTCAAAAGCGTATTATTAATCTGATTCTATCCGCAATCTCTGCCCTTGTCTCCCTGGGTTTTTGAATTTTTGATAAATTGAGTCGGTCTCCTTGTATTTTCTTGGCAAAGAGGACCAACTCTTTCTCCCCAGTAGCTTAGGACCCGCCTCTTGACCAGACTTCCCCTCTACCTCATGGGAAAATCCGAGGCGGGACCGGATAAAAAGGGGACCGATCGCCTAACCTCCCCAGTCCCCAAGGGTTAAGAAGGGCCGCCAATGAAAATGTCCCGCACTCTGACTGGAACGCAGGCGTGAGTCATTTGCGCCACCTGCATGGGTTCTCCTTTTCCACAAAGATTGGTGCCACACTGAATCTGCTCAGATTTCGGCCCGATCGCATCTATACTTTTCCAAAAATCCGTGGTCATCGCCTGATAAGTGACATCTTTTAACATTCCCACCACTTTCCCTTTTTTGACTTGCCAAAAGGCATCCCCGCCAAATTGAAAATTCCGCCGTTGTTGGTCGATGGAATAGCTGCCAATCCCATCAATTAAAATCCCATCCTCGGTATCGGCGATCGCTTCGGCGAGAGTGGCCGTATGACTCCCCCCATCTGGCCCCGGTTCTAACCCGAGATTGGGAATCCGTACCATCGGCACGTTATACCAACTATCGGCATAAGCACATCCATTACTACTCCCTCGTCCCAGTCGCGCTGCTGTCTCGCGATCGGTGAGATAATCAACTAAAATTCCATCCTTGACAACGTGCCATTCTTGTGATATAACTCCTTCATCGTCATATCCCATTGTTCCCCGTCCCCCCGGTTGCGTGCGATCGGCCTTAAAATTGACCCAAGGGGCGGCATACTGAAGGCTTCCCAATCCATCGGTGGTGGCAAAGCTGGTCCCGGCAAAGTTCGCTTCATAACCATACACGCGATCAAGTTCTGTGGGATGTCCTACCGATTCATGAATGGTGAGAAATAGATTGGTAGGTTTGAGGATTAAGGTGGTTTCAATTCCCGAGGGTCCCTTGGGGGCATGAACTTTGGCGATCGCCTCCGTTGCCACTCGGTCCACTTCCCCCAGCAAGTCCACATGGTCAATATGTTCATACCCACAATTCAACGGAGGCCGTTCATAACTGCGACTCTGGGCATCTCCATTGGCAATCGCTGTACAATTATATCCTGGATAACTGCGGTAAATCGTTTGTTCAATCAGCGACCCTTCCGTTGAGGCAAACGTTTTTTGTTCCTGGGTAAAGCGCAGGAAAGACGAAGCTTTTTTAATCCCGCGATCGCCATACCCTAACAACCGCTCATTAATCTCTAACAATAACGCCGCTTGGTCCTCAATGGGAATCGTGAAGGGGTCAATTTCAATCGGGGTCATATAACTATCCCGATATGCCTCTACCGGGACTAACTTCACCGGAGTCTGTTGCGTGAGGTGACTGCCTTTCGCAATCTCCACCGCGAGGGCCACAATTCGTCTAACTTCTGCCGAAGTCCTGCGGTGACTCGCCGCAAATCCCCAAGACCCTTGATATAAAACCCGCACCCCAAATCCCGAACTGACGCGATCGCTCAAGTTACTTAACGAGCGATCGCGTGCGGTTAGACTGCGATCTCGATAACGACACAGACGGATCTCCCCATACTCACACCCCGCTTGCCGAATCAAGGCGATCGCGTCGGTGGCTAATTCCTGATGGGTGATCTGGGTGGGCGCTTCTAACATAACGGGTTCCCAAGTTAGGTGTTCCTCTTAATTCTATAGCGCTTCTAAATCATTCGTGTAGGGGCGGTACATGAATTGCCCCTGCATTTGATTGGTTTACATCCCCAAATTTTCATCAGTCCGAATCGAGTTCGTTTCTAAGCTTCCCTGACTCTCTAATAATGTCACCGTCGCATCAGCAATCCGTTGTGCGGAACTGATAAAAAAGGCTCGATCAATGCTTTGGGGCGTATCACTGGGTTGATGGTAGTGAGGCGATCGCAAATTTCCCGTATCGGTCACTAAAACTGCCCCAATCCCTTGATACCAAAAAGAAGCATGGTCACTTCTTAGGGTATCGGGAATTAACAATCCTTTAAAGGGAACCGGCAATGTATAAACCGGCGGTAAATCAGCCGCAGTTTCCATCTGGAACACTTCCAGCAGGGGTAAATGTTCCGTATCTCCAATCACCGCTACAAAGTCACCGCGATCGCTAGGCGGTTGAATGGGGAGTTGACTGGGATAATCCTGACATCCGGCTTCATAACAAGCATATCCCACCATATCTACCACGATCGCACCGCGCAAATCCGCGACTAAGTTTTGATCGCTGGCAAAGGCAAAACTGCCATGTAATCCGATTTCCTCTAAATCAAAAAAGGCCAACTCTAGCGATCGCTCAGTTTGCCAGTCCTGCAACAGTCGCGCCACTTCCAACAACACCGCCACCCCACTGCCATTATCACTGGCACCGGCAGAACCGGGAACAGTATCATAATGTGCGCCGAGGAGGATACTTCCCTCTGTGGGATTCCTACCCGGTTTTTTGGCAATTATGTTGATTCCCTCTGCAAAGGGTTGGGATTGCGGGGTCCATCCTGCTGCTATGAGGCGACTGCGGATATACTCTCGGGACTGTTCGCGGCTGTCTGGGGTTGAGCGATCAAAGGCTAATGCTTCTAAATCTGCCATCAGGCGATCGGGGACGACGACTGGAGCACGCCGGAACTCCATGCTGAGGGGACTGGGTTCGGGAAGGGTGGGGACTGGATCTGCGGGTTGCTGTGAGAGAGGAGCATCCGAGGGATCAAAGGATACTGGGGATTGATGGTGAGTAAGACTCACTAAGATGATGGCGATCGCACTCATCAGGCACAGCAGAATCCAAAATTTTTGTCTCATGGTTACAGGTTAATCCAATCAGCGTCAGCAGGCACCGGCATCGCCGGTTGCGATACCCATCTTATTATGAATTATAGAAGTGCGAGCTTATGACAGGAGTGCGAGCTTATGACAGGAGTGCGAGCATCTTGCTCGCTATGAAGACAAGCGAGCAAGATGCTCGCACTCCAAAAGAATGTACGCGAACAACAGTGGGAAACGCTATACTACGAACATCAGAAGAGAACGACTGAAGTCGTTACTACGAACCGTTGCCTTGCTCTACAGTGTTTTAACGTAGGACAGCCAACTTTGGACGGGATGGAAGCCCATTGCGTCATACAATCGGGTTGCACCTGTCGCACTATCAGCATCGACCCCGAGCTTGATGCTGGTGGCACCGGCGCGGTAGAGGCGTTGCATAGCAGCGAGGAGGATAGAACGTCCTAAACCCATCCTGCGGAAGCCCCGGCGGGTTCCTAACCAGCTAATCCAGCCGGTTTTGCTGGAGTGAGGTAAGGCGGTTTGGAGGGAACTTTGGCAAAGGGCGGCAAAGGTGCCATCGGGGGCGATCGCCACTAAATCAAATTCCGGTTGGTAGTTCGGATCCTCTTGCCAATCCTGAAAACTACTAAGGGTTAAATCGTGGTGATCCCAGTGGTCCATAAAGGATTTGTTATATAAGTCTACCCAGGCTTGATTATCCCTTGGGGCCTCTACCGATCGCAGGGTAAATCCCGAGGGGAACTCTGGGGTGGGGAGGGCTTCCATGTCGGATTTAACGAGGGTCAAAAAGGTTCGTTCTAGGCTAAAATTATGCCGTTCTAGGGTGGAAATTCTAATTAAGGCTTCGGCACGGGTTTTGGTATGTAAGTGGATACTCAGTCCACTCTTATTTCCAATCTCCCGTAGGCGATTTTCTGCCCAATCTAAAATTTCGGTTTCTAAAGGAATAATGCCATCGATAAAGCTATTTTGGAGGGCATCTTTGGGGTCAACGTAGAACCACAAATATCCATCGAGTTGTTCGTCGGGTTCGGGTATCCAAAGTTGTCCAAACCCTCGCAGGTGACCATTCGAGTCTTTCCATAAACGCCGGGACCGGACCGATGAGGTGGTGACGATCCATTTGAGATCGGCGATTGATTTATCTTCGTCTAGTAAACCATCGATTTCACAGGTTTTAACTAGATCAGCAATCTGTTGTAAGTCTGTTTCGCCCGCTACGGGGCATCTACTGATGATACTCATAAATAAATTAAGGAATTGGAAAAAAAAGGACAGGACAAACGCGAAGGCGTTTGTTTAATAGGTTGGAATGCAAGCAGGAGATCGATTCGGTATAGTTCCGAGGCCGTCGGGACAGAGTTGAGAAACTAAGTTTCAAAAACCCAATCTCTGCAACGTCCTCGCCCTCTGGAGGGAATACAAGTCAGCAGGCATCAAGGAAATATCCGGACTGGACATCCGGAAATCGGACATTTTCAGCCTATGCCCTCAATTTTTTGTATAAAAATCAAGCAAAACAATTGAACGGCGATCGCTCGTCCGCCTCATGCGATGACAACCGCCCGATCTCCCTGGGCGATCGCCTGGAGCGATTTGTTTCATTGATGCTTTTTTTTGAGACTTAAAACGCTAAGTATGAGGCAGTCTCATACAAGTTCTATCCTTTATATGACTGGGTTTGATTACGGTAGCAAACTCGATCCAAGTCGAACCCTTATGTTCGCTTGCATCCGTAGAGTGACCGAGTTTCCTGGTCTTGACTTATCGATTTGTTATGGTTTGGTTATATCCAATTAAAGTTATCCACCCCCAGCTTTAGGTTTGGTAAGTCTATTTAGATTATACAGCATAAACTGGAAAATCTGGAAGAAAAATTTTAAACCCAGGGGTAATCAATGCGCTGAAACTGGCTTTGTAGATAGATAAAACAGCTCTTTAAAACGGGCAAAATTTCCAAGTTGAAACCCTAAAAAATCCTGGGTTCTTAATTCTTTATTCTTTATTTTACATAAGTTATTTTTTCAGGAATAGAGGAGGACGCCTAAATCTATCCCCCTCCCCAGCATAGAGATTCCCAGCTAAATAAGATAAGATAACGAAGCTAGAAGAAGGGCGCGGGGAAACTCCGGTGAAAATCCGAGGCTGTGCGGCAACTGTCAGCGATTGGTGGTCTGGGGTCCCGGGGGTGTTTTCAGCCCGGGGACTCAGAAGCAATTGCAAGCCAGAAGGCCCTCGCCCGCTATTTGCTCAATCGATTTCCTGCCTCGCACGGGACAAGGAGCCTGAATTTTAATGTCTAACGTCAAAACATCCGATCTCATCGAAATTACGTCACAAACTTCCGAGTTACAGTCTGTGGAATTGCCCCCTTTACCGATCCAGCGTCCTTTATTACTGGTCGGTCATGGCACCCGAGACGAACGGGGACGGCAAAGTTTCCTGGATTTTGCAACAGCCTATACAGCCTTAGACTCGTCTCGTTTGGTTGTGCCTTGTTTCCTGGAACTCACTGGCCCTACGATTCAGGAGGGAGTAGATCGGTGTGTGGACCTGGGATATTCTGAATTTTCCGTGTTGCCAGTGCTGCTGTTTGCTGCCCGCCACAATAAGTTTGATATTACCAATGAATTAGACCGCGCCCGGGAACGGCATCCTCATCTGAAGTTTTATTATGGACGGCATTTTGGAATCGCGCCGGGAATTGTAGAGTTGTGGCGATCGCGACTGGCGCAACTGGACCAACCGGAGCACAACCCAAATCAGATTGAGCGATCGGACACAGTATTACTCTTCGTCGGACGAGGTTCCAGTGACCCGGATGCCAACAGCGATGTCTATAAAATCGCCCGAATTCTCTGGGAAGGTAGCGGTTATAAAACCGTGGAAGTCGGTTTTATTGGCATTACCCATCCCCGGTTAGAAGAAGGATTTGACCGCGCCAGACTCTTCCAACCTAAGCGGATTATTGTGGTTCCTTATTTCCTGTTTACCGGCGTTTTAGTCCAGAAAATTTTCAATATCACCGCCGCGCAACAAGAACAATGGACGGACCTTTCGATTACGGCACTCCCAGAAATGGGAATTAATCGAGAATTGCTAACCCTCCTGCGCGATCGCGAAATTGAAACCCATCTAGGGCAGGTGAACATGAACTGTGAAATGTGCAAGTTCCGATTAATGGCCAAGTCGGAGGGTCACGGTCACGGCCATGATCACGGTCATAGTCATGGTCACGATCATGGTCATGGTCATGGTCACGACCACGGTCAGGGTCACGACAATCCCGACCCCTATGCCAATGTTGATGCCTACCATCAACGGATTTGGCAAACTCCCTAATTTGGGAGGAATTCCGGACAATTAAAGGAGTGGGAGCATCTTGCTCCCTTGTTGTCGTAGGGAGCAAGGTGCTCCCACTCCTTCTGCCAATCAATTCGTATCTCATCAGTCCGGGAACAGCTATCTAGCCCAAACAAGCCAGAATTTATAGGATCAAAAATCCCGGTTGTCTTCCTTTGACTGTCCCGAAAGCCTCGGGTCAAAAAGGGAAGTAAGGGTTTGAAAATCCTTAAGATTTCACCGCTTTGACTAACAACTTGGTCAAGACAGTAAGCTGTTTTTTATCAAAAGTTTCAATCAGTTTCTTCGCCGCTGCTTGTGGGTCTGAGTGAATGATAAACTCCTTTTCTTTGAGGGTGATCCCCCCTTGGTTCGGGGACTTACCGGCCAATTCCAATAATAATGAACTCGGGAGCATGGTATCCAGTTTGCCAACCGCGATAAAATCGCTGGCATATTTGAGTTCTTTAATTGTCACAGGTGCGATCAGGTCGTAGCTGTTTTTGGGATTGGCGATCGCCCCGGCAGCCGTTTTCACCAAAGTTTGCCAATTCTGCATCTGAGGACTCATTTCAGCCAGTTGATTGCATAACGTCCCAATCCGTTTGCGGTTTTCTGCATCGGGCTTTTGCTTGAATAGCATCAACATTTGTCGCAACAGATTGATCACTTCGTTGGCAATCTCCAACCCAACGTCACGACTGGCTTGCGGTACAACCGCTTCACCCCCTCCATTAACGAGGGCATCCAGATATTTTTTCAGTTCCTCAAACACAGGCTGGGACTCTTGGACAATTTCTGCCCCGTCTTCTTCTCTCAAGCCAAAAGGCCCTTGGAGGCGTTCCAGTAATTTTTGCAGAGTGTCATACACTTTTAAAAATAATGTTTCCAGTTTTTGGTCAACAGGAACTGGCTCCTCTTTCAGAATTTTAAAACAATCCTCTAAGCTGTGGGCTGTCTTTTGGATACTCCCAAAGCCCAACATAGCTGCACCCCCTTTAACCGAGTGTGCGGCGCGAAACAGTTCATTCAATTGTTCTTGATCATTCATGGTGGACTGTAATTCTAACAGTCCTTTTTCGATGGTTTCGAGGTGCTCCCTAGCTTCCTCGATGAAATACCCGATGATCTGTTGTTGCTTCTCCGGATCCACAGCAGACTCCCTCTAACTAAAAATTCTCTCCCTCTCAGTTTTAACTGAGATCTGGCACAGGTTGCATCAACTGCCCAGACTTGATCACTTGGGCTGAGGCGAGGTGGGTTGAAAATCCCCTTTTAGCTTGATTTTTCATCGCTTTGAGTGTTCCTGTCCCTAACTTACCCCAGTTCGTAACGTTTGACGTCAGGGACTTCTTTGAGGACCACTTTAATCGGGACCAGACGTCCAACGGTGGTGTAATAACCGCCTCCTCTAATTGGAGTGGTGGTAGACCTTTCCCGAAACCGTTCCATCTGGTTGATAAACCAATCCCGCGTAGCAGGCATTGGCAGCAAGTACAAAACCCTGATTTCCACAAAATAATAGCACAACCAATCTGCTGCGGTATAGAGAAAGCAACCGGGGGTATTTTTTTCCTGATTGCTGTGAGTTTCAAAAAAGAAATTGCCAGTTTTATGATAGCGATCGCCTTTAATTTCCAGTTTAGATTCCCCCCGGTCCGTCGTTACCAATAAATCAACATCCATCTTCCGATAGTCCGGGTCATCTTCAACATTTTGAATCGAAATAGTCCGGGGTAAATTTTGCAACCACTGGGTAATATCCGCCGTTGCGCGATCGGCCACCTGGGTACTTTGTTGCATCGTGTAAGTCCGCATAATCCTGCCTCGTTCGTGAGTAGTAGCGATCGCATCCTCAACCGTCTAAATTTTGCACCCCAGCTTAAACAC
>NZ_JAFLQW010000393.1 GCF_017313335.1 Phormidium pseudopriestleyi FRX01
ACTGGGCGATCGCCTCATCCAGCAGAGTCTCTAAACTTTTCTGTTCTTGCATTGCCACCTGTACCCGTTGGGTCAAAGCTTCGCCGTGAGCTCAGCCGAACGGTTTGGGGGTCAGGTTTCCAAATTTAGGGTGATTTCTAGCATGGTTTCATCCTTTGAGCTATGATATTTTATCAAATTGTCCCAGCAACCCAGTTTCTTGCCGCGATCGAGGTTTATTGCAAGTCGTCCTCTGTAAGTCCAGCATCCTTGAGAATAGCTTTCAAGGTTCCAGTCGGTAAATCTCAGTTGCTATGGACTGGAATTGAGAGAATAGCCGTAACTCCTTCTTTTGCATAGATATGATGGCTGCCTGTGATTCGTTTTAGCTGCCAACCCTGCCGTTCAACAATTTTGCAGAGTGCTTTCCCAGAAATCGACTTCATAAAGACAACTCAATGAACTGTTTTTCCGGGGTAACTTCTTGTTGTTCACCCGCCACTTCCAGCCAACCCTGAACCGCATCTGCAAGCATCTCTAACAACTCTTCATAACTCGATGCCCAGGTGTGACAACCGGGAAGGGCGGGGACTGAACCGCACCAGACATCATCTTCTTGCCAAATCATTGCTTTAATTTTCATCGTTTATCTCTAATGGCTATCTAATCAGGATTTTAGCCCATCCGTTAACGCCTCACCCCCATCGGGTTAAGAAAGCCCCTTTCTCAATCCCTCAACCCCTCCAACCGCAGCCAATACACCCGCCCCAACCTATCCCCGCCACTTCTGTCATTTTTCTCATCTCTAGTTACTCTTAATCATCTGGTTTTTTGACTTCACAATTGGTTAGTCCTCTTGCCTTTTTAATGAATTTTTCATCAAAACTGTAGAGCTTCTCACAATCTTGACTTTGCGCCAGATGGAAAGCATCGGCAAAATCTAAACCATTTTCATGCCACAGCAGAGCTTGATCAACTAATATTGGATTATTCAGATAAACATTGGGGAGTCCTAGCAGTTTTCGTAAAGCTGAACAGACTTGATCCGATTTAAACTGATAGGCAAATCTCAGCACCCATTCCGTTTCTAGGATAACGGTGTCAGGAATGAAGATTTCAGGGTTTTGAAAAATTTCCAGACTTTATTTGATATTGAACTTGATCGTCTTGTGTTAAAAGCCGAACTACAATATTCGTATCGACGCTAATCATGCCATTGCCCCTGAATACCTTGGCGAATGGCAGCTTCCATATCTTCTAGGGTTTTGGGGGGACCTTGATATTTCAAACACCCGGCAACTTCATTTAAGGTTGTGGTAAAAAAAGGGGATTTAGGCTGAATTAAAATCCCTTTGCCAGTGTCCGTTAATATAATTTCTGTTCCGACTTCTAAGGGATAGTTTTTTCGCATTTCGGGAGGAATAATAACCTGTCCTGTTTCAGAGACTTTAATGATTTTCATGGATAAATCAGGTAAGTTTTAGGGAAATAATTTGAAATCCGATCCGCTGCCCAGTTCCGGGCTACCATCATATAGCCCATCCAGGAAGGGGTCAGGGGTTGCAGGAGATGCAGAAAGGGTGTTAGAGGCTAAATTTGCTTGTAAATACTGGGTAACTGCCTCATCCAACAGACTCTCTAAACTTTTCTGTTCTTGCATAGCCACCTGTACCAGTTGGGTCAAGGCTTGGGGGTCTGGTTTCCAATTTAGGGTGATTTCTAGCATGGTTTCATCCTTTGAGCGATCATATCTTATCAAATCGTCCCAGCAACCGGGTTTCTCAAAACTTCTCACCCGAACCTATCTACATGACCCTAACTGGGTAAGCACGAACTGTTGAGTCCACGGTTGCAATGATTAAATCGTTGTGCAAAGCTTGGCAAATGAGCATCCGATCAAATGGATCGCGATGCAAAGACGGCAGTTTAGCCAATTCCACCACGCTAGTTTCATCAAGGGCAAGGCTGGCAATTTGATGGAGTTCCCGTTGTTTGGGTAAATAAATTCCGGGATGTTCTGGTAAGGGTAATTTGCCTAACTGGTATTTAACAATGGCTTCCCAAACTGAAACCACACTTAAATAAACTTCGTTATTTGAACCCTTGAATAGCATCACGAACCGGAGCGGATAAGCGGGTTTTACCACTGATAAACCATGAAAAAATATGGGTATCGAGCAAAATTTTCATTTTCCCTCGAAGGCATTGAGGATATCTTCGGGTAAAGGAGCATCGAAATCATCAGGGACGACAAATTGTCCGGCACATAATCCATAAGGTCGCCATTGCTGACGAGGGGGAATGGGTCGAATTTCGGCGATCGCCTCATGCGATCGCACAACCACTAAAGTTTCACCCTCTTCGACTCGGCGCAAGTATTCCAATGGATCCCGTTGAATTTCCTCAATCGTTACTCTAACCATAAAAAAACACCGATCACACGAAAGCATTTGCTACAAACTAGCCCAGAAACCTACAGCCTAGAAACCTTCTGTCATCACCTCTGCCTCCTCACCCAAATCTTACAAAGAAACCCGTAGCAGGAAGGGGGTCTGGTTTCCAATTTAGGGGGATTTCTAGGATAGTTTCATCCTTTGAGCGATCGCATCTTATCAAATTGTCCCAGCAACCGGGTTTCTTGCCCTCCACCCACATCCCAGAAACCCTGTTGTTGCCATAACTGCTGCCGCCTCACCCCAATCGGGATAAGAACCCGGTTTTCAACCCCTCAACCCCTGCAACCACAGAAAATGCACCCGCCCCGACCTATCCCCGCCACCACTGTCACCCCATCCGGGGCAAGGGCACAGAAACGCATCTTAGCTTTCCCGGTAAACGTGGCTAATGCTTTACCTGTCGCTAAGTTCCACAGTTCCAGCGTCTGATCCTTAGAAGCAGCCTATAATGAATTTAATCCTAGTATTGAGCGAGATATTCTATGACGGCAAAACGGCTAGAAATCGAGGGGACTTGGGAAGAAATTGTCAGTCATTCCGATGCTTTAGCTGGATGTCAGGTTCGGGTTGGGGAAGGAGCGATAATGGGGTGTGCGCTCTCTGGTGTTTTTATGAGTCAGCAACCCACCGACGGCCCTCACAACCTGCATCTGCTTTCTACGCTCCGGACGGAGTGGGTGTGGGAGGAGATTGAGGGGATTGATGAGCCGAGGCGGACGAAGGTGGATCTGATTGGTATTGACCCCACCTTTGATGTGGGGGCGAATTTTTCGATGAATGTGGCGATCGGGGAATCGGTTTGTAAACGATGATCCCTCATCGAATCCTGAAATCCTCTTTGAAATCGTCACGCCTCTTGGCTTTTCAGTTCGCACAACTGCCGAGTATTGGCAGTTTATTGTCACCGTTAAGCATCCAATCATGATCAACCGCTTGACCGACGTACAAAATACATTAAGTGACCCAGACGAAGTTCGTCTTAAGTAACACTGATGCTCAGGTTTACCTATTCTACCGTAATGAGGGTACAAAACGTTGGGTCTGTGCTGTGACTAGACGCTTAAATGGAGAAGGATTTTTAATCACAGCCTATCGAACCAGTGCTATTAAGGAAGGAGAGCAATTATGGCAGAAGTAAAAGTATTCTACGATCGCACCGGCAATACACTTGTTGTCTGGTTTGGTAATCCTCAAGATGAGGTTGAAGCCGAAGAAACGGGCGATGAGGTGATTTTAATGAAGGATCAACAGGGGCAAGTGATTGGGTTTGAAAAGCTCAACTTTTTACCTCCTTCTGATAATCCCCTACGCATTGCCTTTGAAACAGTAGCTCTGTAAGTTTGTGGTCATCGCTTTGGCAATGCTTACCCGATGATGGCTAAAGTTATCACTACAAACCTTTTAACTTTGCCTGGATCATGAGTCAGCAATCCACCCACGGCGGGAGCATCCCGTTTTGCTCAATTAGATAACAATCGAGAGAAGCAGGCTGCGATATTTAATTTTTTGATGATCAATGCTCAAATGAGCGGGACTGGGGGCAGAGGGGTTGACGGTCGGATCTGGTGTTGCGATCGCTTTAGATTCCTGGTGATCTTTTGTGTTCCACAGCGCAGAAACCCCATTTCTCAACCCCTCAAACCCTCCAACCGCTGGGGCTGGCAGTATGTATTCCCAGCCGCCTACCGTTCTCGCGACCCCCATTCCGTCGCCGTTCGCCGCCACCACCTCTTTGAAGATCGCATTCAGCGCAGGATGAAGCAAGCAAAACAACAAGCCGGTATTGCCAAGCACGGTAGTTGCCACACCCTCCGCCATAGCTTCGCCACCTACTTACTTGAGGATGGCTACGACATTCGCACCGTGCAAGAACTTTTAGCCCACAAAGACGTGAAAACTACCATGATTTATACCCACGTTCTCAATCGCGGCGATCGAGGTTTTCGCAGTCCTTTAGATGAACTGGTTTAACGCCGTACTCACAGGTAAATTGTGAGCGCAGCGAGTAATTTATCCCTGTGCAGCACTTGGTTATATCTTTATTCTTCAGCCTGAGACATTAGCCTAATTTCTTCATCAGTTATCCCATCTCTACCAACTAACTTATAGTGTCGCTCATCCACTACTGAAAGATGGAAAATAGCATTAGTTTCTTCAACTGCCAATTCTAGAATAGCGACATCATTTTCAGATAAGAATTGCAATGCAATAGGTTTGCAAATCGCGTTGGGGTAACGAGCCTTGCAAAACTCTATATCTTGCATGACTTGCACTATTCCAAACCTGTCTCCTGGAGATTTAGCCTGACAAGGAATGACAAAGTGTGCACCTTTTTTATTAACACCCAGATACACTTCATCAATTTCAATCTGCCCAACATTTTGAATGTTTGTTCTAAGGTGATTCTGAATGGAATAACAAGTTAACCCAGTAAAGATATCGACAAGTCGGTTATATCTAACTTTGGTAAGAAGCGCTTGTTCATCCGTGCCTGGGGCATACTTTCTTACAATCTCAGGAGTTGCATCAGGAACCTTTACCCTTTGCCTGTTTATAGTAGGCACAATTTTGCCAGGTGATGCCAATCTGAATTCATACGCACCTATACCTGTCCCAATTATTATCCATTCCGAATTGGCTGGGCATTTACTCTTTATAGCCTCAGGTAACTCTTTGCGAAATCTATATGAGTATGGAATATCACCAAGGTTTTTAATGCGTAGAATCCCTAAGTCATCACACGCCTGCGCCAATTCATCTCGATTAAAGGCAACCTTGATGTCGCCATCGACATAATTATTAATAAAAACCCTTTCAATAACCTTGTTGTACTTGCTCATGCGACAGCCTTATCCAACCTTTTTCTTTTAGGAATTACATCATCTGGGATTTCCCAGTATTTTGACGCTTGCCCCATGTTGTAATTTAACAAATCTTCATCCTGACGAGTTAGCACATAGGTCTCAAATTCTCTAGGATCTAAATTCATAGCTTTAATAACTTGACTTCCCAACGACTTAGATAGAAATGGAATCACTGCATTCCCAATCTCTCTAAAACCATGCCAAATAGTGTTATGAAAACGGAACCAATCAGGGAATGTGTGTAATCGTGCTGCTTCTCTGACAGTTATGCACCGGGGTTCAGAATAGTGTATTGGCCTGGGTGCAGTATATGCGCCTTTATCACTAGCTGTTCCAGCTCTTAGCGTATTGCATTGACCATTCATTGCTATCTTAAAAAATCTACTTGTTTTTTCTACAGAGCCTGGATTGGTCGCCCTAAATTTTTCAATTGATTGCTCTGTATGCTTAGAGCCAATATGACCATAAACCTTATTTGAGACTTGTCTCGTATGGCATAGTGAATATTCACCACTTGACTTGAGTGAAAAGTTGTTTCTTAACCCTGAATAATCCAACTGCGAAGAATCTATACCGCTATCGCCCTCGGTAAACGCACGATGTTTCACTAGATCACTTATTGCATCTCCGCACGTTGATAGTGACAACAAGCCTAAATCAAGCAGCGCAGGCTCTGCTGTATCAATATCCGCATGAGTTTGTACAGGGTATGTGGCTTTCTCAACATCTAACCTTGAGCCAACAAGAATGAGTCTTTTCCTCTTCTGTGGTGCGCCATAAAGAGACGCATCAAGGATGGATACGGGCTTTTCAACCGAGTATCCAATACTTTCAAACTCAACGATTAATTCATCTAAAAACTTCTTGTGCTTGCCTGATGCAATTCCAGGGACGTTCTCAAATATGAAATATTTAGGTCTTATTTCCTTTATTATCCGAACGTACTCGAATACCAATGCATTTCTAGGGTCATCAAGCTGTCGCTTTCCTATATGAGAAAATCCTTGACATGGTGGGCCGCCCGCTATTAAATCTATTTCGCGAGAAAATCCTTTTTCCTCTACAGCCTTGAGTAAATCTGGTGAGGCAAGCCTAGAGATATCCTTACAAATGTTTGCACCGTAAGGAAAATTGAAGTGATGTACTAATGTGTGAATAGCATCAAATTCAACGGCAGCAGCAATGTCAAATCCAGCGGCTTCTAAACCGAGAGACATTCCGCCACCTCCTGAAAAAAGATCAATAGCTACGGGTCTTTTCATGCTCTATCCAAAAAAGTTATCACTATACATTAAAACGCCAAGATTTTTGAGTGTTCGATGAGATATAACTATTTATTAGACCGGAAAACCATTATAATACCTCAGCGGGGTGTTGTCAAGCGCTTGCGGTCTAACTCGGATATTATGGGTGTTATCTAGCAGTTGCAGGATAACACCCCAATTGAGAGACTTTTACCGCAGCCAGCGTCATGGAAAGACCACAGCAACCTAAACTCCTCGATCGCGTGCGCCAGACTGCCCGCTTTCGGCATCTCAGTCGCAAAACTGAAAAATCGGACCTGTAGTACATTTGAGACTTCATCCTGTTTCACCAGAAACGCCACCCCAGAGAGATGGGAACACCAGAAAGTACGCGCCTACCTATCCCACCTCGCTGTCGATCAGAAAATAGCCGCTTCCACTCAAAACGTTGCCCTCAGTGCCCTCCTCTTTCTTTACCGCCAAGTCCTGCACCTCGACTTACCAGATCTTGAAGGAATCGAGCGACCCCAACGCCCCAAACGCTTGCCGACTGGGTTTTCCCGGTCTGAAGTTCAGGCCATCCTTGCCCAAGTTGGCGATGGGACTGAAGGCTTGGTGATTCGCTAATTATTCCCGGTCATCCCCGCGAAAAAGTTAGAAAATCCGGCTAACACGGGAACCGCTAACCCCCCCCGCAGAACCCGCTAACCCCCCCGTGACGATGGAACCTAAGCCCACGAGGACGGTTCCGGCTAACAGTGGTCGATTGAGTTTCACCTGTCGCAGATAGTCCATAATGTGTCACCCTAGGGAGTCAGGTTATAGCGGGTAGTTGAGAATGTTCTGATTGTACCAGGATTTTCGGATAGGGCAATGCTGAGTCTCTGCTGGGTTATCGTTGACCCATCCACCAGAAAACAGGACTAACCACCCGTCTATCAGAGAAGGTTCTATCCTCTGGACAGGGGTCTCTTTCGCCATTTTTCGGTTTCTCATTCCAAAATCATGTGTCACTTTTGACCTAAGTTGTATCAGCTAATTAGTCTATTAGTAACCTGGTTAAAAAACATCTATAAAAACCCTTGACATTTTCCCAAAAAACAGCTATATTTCAAAAAGCTCTATTGCCTTAGAGAATAATTGACCTATGGCTGTTAACTTATTTGACGCCAACTTCTACCGCTCAGTGAACCCAGACTTGGCCGGTTTCAACGATGCCCAAGCCTTCCAACATCTGATTAATGTTGGTTTTAACGAAGGGCGGAAATTTTCCTTATATGTAGATCTAAACACTTACCGAGTCGGCAACCCCGACTTAGCCGCCGCAGGGTTGACCACCAACCAGCAACTCTACATTCCCTTTTCCGACCTGGGAACGAGATAAGTAGGGGCGAAGCATCCGCGCCAAAACCTTTAAAATTCACAAAATTTTATCTACGCGGATGCTTCGCCCATTGCCAATTTTACAAGATTAGGCAGAATTTTTATGAATAGCAAAAAAATTATCACCCAATTGTCAGCGGTTTTTGTTTTAACCCTCGGTTCGCTAATTCTCAGCCCAACAATAGCGAACTCTCAACAACTGACACAAGAAACCATAGAGCGCTGGGGGGATGATTTTTTCTACAGTGTTAATCCTCAACTGTCAAGAAGAAAACTTCGCGCTAATGAAACCCTATATATCCGAGAATGGAACGCCATTCAAAGAGTGGTTCCAACTATTTTAGTTTATCGAAATAATGAATGTATTCAAGGATATTCCTGGCTGCTGGTAAATTATGATGATAACAATGCGAGAGAGGGAAGATTATTAGTGAGTGAGGCTTTAGACAAAGTAGCAGATGCAATATTTTATTCCCGAAATCCTGAATTGGGAGGGCGCAAAATTCGCCCAGGAGAAACAGCCTTAGCGAATGAATGGATGCGAATTAGAAGGGCAGTTAGTTTGCTGCCTCCTTGCTTCTATTAATTGCTCGCTAATTTAAGTTTAAGGCTATAATTGGTAGTAGCTTTGGTAGGGTGCGTTAGCGGTTCAAAATATCCGGCGAAAGTCAAGGGAATATAATTCCCTTGACTTTCGCATCGATTATTCTGGTTAAAATGGTGCGTTAATGCAGATTATGGGAGATTTTGGTAATTATAGCAGGGATAGGCTGCGTCACCCCCATCCCGGAAACTGGGTTTCTATGACCATTTCATCACTGTAATTGAGGAAACAGCAATGTTGACTGGGGCGGTTTGTTTGATTCTGTTTTGAGTACCCGGTTCGCCTTTGATGAAGTCACTGATAACACAGGTATCGAGGAGGTATTGCATTAGAAAATTTCCGGTTCGCGAGGGGGAAGCAGTTCATCGCGATAGGACTCGAAAGCGGGGAAATCAGGGATTCCTTGATAAGACAAAATCGCTTCTGACCATTGGGACACTGAAATGGGTGGTGTTTGCATCGTGCGGCGTAACATTTGCAAAATTAAAGTAGGCAGGGGAATATTAGATTGTGTGGCTTGATGGATGAGGTCTTGTTCGAGGTCTGGCGGTAGGTTGATGGTAATTTGCATCGGTGATTTTCCTCAATTTATCCGTCTTCGATATTTTATCATCCTCCACAATAAACCCGAGGAGGATTCAATTTCTGCGGTGAGGATGGCTTCTGCTTCAGTGCCCAGTTTCGGGCTACCATGATTATAGACCACCGAGGAAGGGGTCAGGGGGAGTGGAGATACAGAAAGGGTGTTAGAGGCTAAATTTGCTTGTAAATACTGGGTAACTGCCTCATCCAGCAGAGTCTCTAAACTTTTCTGTTCTTGCATTGCCACCTGTACCCGTTGGGTCAAAGCTTCGCCGTGAGCTCAGCCGAACGGTTTGGGGGTCAGGTTTCCAATTTAGGGTGATTTCTAGCATCGTTTTATCCTTTGAGCGATCGCATCTTATCAAATTGTCCCAGCAACCGGGTTTCTTGCCCTCCACCCACATCCCAGAAACCCGGTTGTTGCCATAACCGCTGCCGCCTCACCCCAATCGGGTTGAGAAACCCGGTTTCTTATCCCCCAGCTTTCTCATTCCTTTAACAAAGCCTGAAATCGACTATTCTTGCGAAGGCGATCGAAATCACTCTCAGTTTTTGCCAACTCGCGATATTTTGAATCTAACTCAATCGCCCGTTGGAAGTTTTGGATGGCTAAATCTACATCACCTTGCAACCCATAAAGACAAGCAATATTATAGTAAGCATTTGCATAATCAGAGTCCAATGCT
>NZ_JAFLQW010000169.1 GCF_017313335.1 Phormidium pseudopriestleyi FRX01
CAAGGGGAGGGGACCGGAAGTAAAAACCTACTGTTGTAAGGATGGGAGGATTGGGACCAACGACAAATGACCAACGACCAATGACCAACGACCAATGACAAATGGGCTTGGATTCTGAGACAATCTAAGGATAGATCCGAAGGGGGGAGAAGCGAAAGTTGGGAGGCAAACAGCTATAACCAAACCCCACTCTACATTAGCCCCTGGAGATTTGCTCTCGTTTACCGGAAAAAAGAATGCCTGATAACCTTAGAAGTCAAGCTGTCACCCAAGGACACGCCCGATCGCCCAACCGAGCTATGTTGAGGGCGGTTGGTTTTTCTGACTCCGATTTCATCAAACCCATTGTCGGTGTTGCCAATGGATTCAGTACCATTACTCCCTGCAATATGGGGCTGGATATCCTGGCAAAACGGGCAGAAAGTGGGGTCCGTGAGGCCGGAGGAATGCCTCAAATTTTTGGCACGATTACGATTAGTGATGGCATCTCGATGGGAACCGAGGGGATGAAATATTCCCTGGTGTCGCGAGAAGTGATTGCCGACTCCATTGAAACCGTTTGTAATGGTCAGAGTCTCGATGGGGTCCTGGCAATTGGCGGATGCGATAAAAATATGCCTGGGGCCATGTTGGCGATCGCCCGCATGAATATTCCCGCTATTTTTGTCTATGGCGGTACCATCAAACCTGGACATTTGGATGGAAAAGACCTCACCATAGTCAGCGCGTTTGAGGCAGTTGGAGAATATAGCGCAGGTAAAATTAACGAACAGCAACTGCTAGAAGTAGAACGCCATGCCTGTCCGGGGGCCGGTTCCTGTGGGGGGATGTACACGGCTAATACCATGTCTTCCGCCTTTGAAGCAATGGGGATGAGCTTGATGTACTCCTCGACAATGGCCGCAGAAGATGCAGAAAAGGCCGACAGTACCGAAAAATCGGCTCATGTCTTAGTCGAAGCGATTCGCAAGCAAATTTTGCCGAGTCAGATTCTCACCCGCAAGGCGTTTGAAAATGCCATATCCGTGATTATGGCCGTGGGGGGGTCCACAAATTCCGTGCTCCATTTACTGGCGATCGCCCGGGCGATGGGAGTCCCCCTGACCCTGGATGATTTTGAAACCATTCGCGCTAGAGTCCCGGTGCTCTGTGACCTCAAACCCAGTGGCCGCTATGTTGCCACCCAGCTTCACCAAGCAGGCGGCATTCCCCAGGTGATGAAAATGCTCCTCGTGCATGATTTGCTACACGGAGATGCCCTCACCATTACCGGCCAAACCATCGCCGAATTGTTGGTAGATATTCCTGCCGAACCTCAGACAGAACAAGATGTGATTCGGCCCTGGGATAACCCGATGTATCGTCAGGGTCACTTAGCGATTCTGAAAGGCAACCTCGCCTCCGAAGGCGCAGTGGCTAAAATTAGCGGAGTGAAAATGCCCATGATTGAGGGTCCGGCCCGGGTATTTGACTCCGAGGAAGAGTGCCTCAAAGCGATTTTGGATGGCAAAATTGTGGCCGGTGATGTAATAGTAGTCCGCTATGAAGGTCCGAAAGGGGGACCGGGAATGCGGGAAATGCTGGCCCCGACTTCGGCAATTATTGGTGCTGGTTTAGGGGATACAGTGGGATTAATCACCGATGGTCGGTTCTCCGGAGGGACTTACGGCATGGTAGTCGGTCATGTAGCCCCAGAAGCAGCCGTTGGTGGGGCGATCGCCTTAGTAGAAGAAGGGGATACAATTACCATCGATGCGCGCGATCGTAAATTGCAATTAAATGTATCCGATGAAGAATTAGCCCGTCGTCGTGCTAACTGGCAACCCCGTCCCCCCCGTTATACAAAAGGAGTGATGGCGAAATATGCCAAATTAGTCTCATCCAGCAGTCTCGGTGCAGTTACCGACCTCAACCTATAACCAGCACATCGTAAAAAGTTGCGACAACCGGCGGGGGTTTGAACCCCCGCCTCATAGCTGAAGTCGGATAAATCCGACTAAAAATTGGCTTCTCAACATCACCCAAAAATGTATAAAAAATTACACCGATTGACAGAGGTCCAACCCCTCCCCTCCCAATCCTCCCTCAGTGAAAATCAGTGTAATCTGTGGTTAAAAATCAGTGCAACTGTGGTTCAATAATCTCCATCAACACCAAACCGAGGGAACAGCAGATGTGGCAGAAACTCTGGCAATGGCTCAAACAATCCTATCAATCCATACAACAACGGTTCCGAAAACCGACACCGCTACCCCCACCGCCACGGCGTCAAATCCCCGATATCGAATTCGAGACAAAATTCATGCCGCTACTGGAAGCGGTAGCAAACGGTGCCAGTGGGGGAGAGATTCAGGCGCAGAGAATGACAACCGGCATCACAGCAGAGGAATGGATACCCTGGTTGCAGCGCTTCGGGGAACAGTTGCAACAGAACCCAGAAACTCATGCAGAAATAGCCCAACGCCTGGTGCAGTTTGGCATCCTTCATCGCGGAGAATTGGGAACAATTGCCCAGAGAATCGGCAGGCAGATATTAGCACAGATACCGCCTCCGGTTGTGGAAGAGGAGGCAACAAGTGAGGGACAGGAAAAGGATGAGGCAGAGGAATGGTTTCAGCGCGGGAATGAGCAA
>NZ_JAFLQW010000460.1 GCF_017313335.1 Phormidium pseudopriestleyi FRX01
GCGATCGTGCAACGCACTGCCGAACTCCTGCAAACCCCGATCACCCCCGATGGATGCGAAGAAATTGCCCGTCGTTCCCGAGGGACTCCCCGCATCGCCAACCGCCTCCTCAAAAGGGTCCGCGACTTCGCTCAAGTCAAAAAATGCGGAGATATTAACGCCGGGGTTGCCAATCAAGCCTTAGAATTATTTAACGTAGACCCGATCGGTCTGGATTGGACTGACCAACGGTTATTAAAAATGTTGATTGAAAACTTCAACGGCGGTCCCGTGGGTTTGGAAACCCTCGCTGCAGCAACCGGAGAGGATTCTCAAACTATTGAGGAGGTTTATGAGCCTTATTTATTGCAAATCGGCTATTTGAATCGCACCCATCGAGGACGAACCGCAACCCCAGCCGCTTGGAGGCATTTCGGTTACACCCCACCCCCGGAACAATTGTCTTTGAGAATTTAGGGTTTTATTGGTTCGATTCCTAAGCAGGATTTAACAGGGAAATAGACCTTTAAAAACCCGCACCCTGAAGGGTGGGGCTACACGGACGAAGCCTGCCTCCGCAGGCTAAAGAGTATTGTTAGGTCTTTCACAACCGGATTTGGTATAACACCCTTATCAATCTAATTTTTTTAAAAAAATACCCAATGGAGAAACGATTGAGAACAACAGCGAACCCTTGGCAACGGCAGGTGATGAGAATTGCATTGCTCTGTTTAGTCTGTTTATTTACTTGGATCGGAACCCTTACCCCAGCTTATGCCCAATCTGAAGAAGCGGAAACCCGAGGACTAGGAACTGAAGCCCTCTTACAACTGGAAGAACTGGGAACTCAAGCCTTTGCGGCGATGAATGCTGGGGATTTAGTAGGGGCAGAAAGGTACTGGACGCAGTTTTTAGAACAGGTGCCGGATAATGCTGCTGCCTGGAGTAATCGGGGGAATATCAAAGTGAGTTTAAATAAACTCCAAGAGGCGATCGCCGACTATAACCGGGCGATCGAACTCGCACCAGATGCTCCCGACCCCTATCTCAATCGCGGCACCGCCTATGAAGGGTTAAAACGCTGGGACGATGCGATCGCCGATTACAATCACGTCCTAGAACTCGACCCCGAAGACCCTGCCGCCTACAACAATCGCGGCAATGCCGAAGCGGGACGCGGAAACTGGGTAGAAGCGATCGCCAACTATAAAAAAGCCAGCGAGCTCGTCCCAGACTACGCCTTCGCCCGCGCCAATTACACCCTCGCCCTCTATCAAACCGGGGAAGAAGCCGCAGCAATCAAGTCTATGAAGAATATCCTCCGCAAATATCCTAAATTTGCCGATATGCGGGCCGCCCTCACCGCCGCCCTCTGGACCCAAGGACATCGCGGTGAAGCCGAAAGTAATTGGGTTGCCGCCGTCGGTTTAGACACTCGCTACAAAGATTTAGACTGGGTTGCCAACACCCGCCGCTGGCCCCCAGCAATGGTCAGCGCCCTGGAGAAGTTTCTCAAAATTGAGTAAGCGATGTTCGTAGTAACGACTTCAGTCGTTCTCCCCGTTCGTAGTAACGACTTCAGTCGTTCCCCCTCCCAAGCCTAATAATCACTCTTCATCCTTCATCCTTCATCCTTCATCCTTCATCCTTTACCCCTCACCAACTCCCCAATCAAGGCCGGTGTCAATTCCTTGACATTCGCTAAAACGATCGCCGCACCTGCTTTTTTCAGACTGGCACTATAGGCGTTCTTTCTATCTTCACTATCCTGAACATGAGGCGGTAAGACCCCCACCCCGATCCAGGTTCGGTTTGGCTGCTGTTGTTTAGCTTGGGTAACAGTGTACAAATCCGCCACCGTATCTCCCACATACACCACCGGGACAGTTTCAAAACTCGAATATCGAGTTTCTAATTGCTTCAGGGTGGCAAAAAGTCCCGTCGGGTCCGGCTTCCCCGGCGCATCTTCCATCGCCACCACCACCGGATCCGTTAATCCTAATGCACCTTCTAAGACATAAGCGGCTTCCGCTCTCATGGCTCCACTAAAGAACCCCCAGGGAATTCCCCCTTGAGTCAAACTTTCCAAATAGGCTGGATTGACCAACAATGGCTCTTGACAAATATAGCCGGTCATGGTATTGGGGTCTGGACCTCGATAGCGAGATTGAAAAAATTTAACCAGGGTGTCGTACTCCAAGGCAAGGCGATCGCGACTTTGACCCTGACTCTCGAAGTAGCGACAGATTAACTCAAACGAAGCATCCCAGTCATTATTCCAAACCCCTTCAGACTTGAGTTGGTCAATGTCTGCCGAGGAGGGACGATAGGCAGTTTGGGTAAAGTGCTCCACAGTATCGGCGATCGCCCGGAGGTAAGAACCACTGACATCCCGAATCACCCCATCAATATCAAAAACAGCGATCGCCGCCGTTGTAATTTTCCTATCCATCGTAAGTAGGCCCCCTCCATAACAGCTTTAAAGTCCTGTTATTCAGGATATAGGCCCTAGACAATCCCCGCCATCCTCGTTCCCAGGCTCTGCGGTGGGAATGCCAAATTGGAGGCTCTGCCTCCTTCTTCATATCACACCCTAAAATTGCCAACCCCAGTTGCCAACAGCAGTCCAACGAGAAAAAAGATATCGCCTTTCGTCGAACATCAGGTATAATCGGATGCTGCCCTATTCCCAAAGAATGGGACCCGGAAAAATTGAGATTTTATTTGAGCCTTTATTTTTCCAATCCTCGCCTAAGTAGCCCAAATATGCGCTATAATAAAGCGTTGTACCATTACCCGAAAATTACACAAACCTCAAGGAGGTGTGATTGTCAAAGTTTATTTTAAAAGTTCTCTGGTTAGAGGACAACGTTGCGATCGCAGTTGATCAAGTTGTGGGTAAGGGAACCAGCCCTTTAACCCGTTACTTCTTTTGGCCTCGGAATGATGCCTGGGAAGAACTAAAAAATGAGTTAGAAGCGAAGCACTGGATCTCCGAAACTGACCGGGTAGAGTTGCTCAACAAAGCCACCGAAGTCATTAACTACTGGCAAGAAGAAGGCAGAAGGCAGCCAATGGTGGAAGCTCAGTCCAAATTTCCGGAAGTGGCCTTTACAGGTAGCAGCTGAAGCCCTGAGTTATCAAACCTTCTGGCAGCGGATATCTCCAAAAAGATATCCGCTGATTGTTTGTGAGCAACCCCGGTGATCAAAATCACCAGAGATGGACCAAAGAATCAACCCCATCCCAAAAAGAGGGGTTACCATAGAATTGAGCACTTACACTCAACAGGTTGACAGTTTATGACTGGTGTTGTTCACTCTCCTCTAAATGCCGAGCAAATTTATGTCTGGCTGAGGGGACTATTAACGATTGCCTGGGCAGATGGTCACTTCGACCAAGAAGAAAAAGACTTAATTGCGGAACTGACTCAGGAAGAATTAGCGCCCTCCATTAACTTGGGTGAACTCAAACCCATCAAACCGCAAGATTTAGCGGCGGTTTTAGGCAACGAACCCATCATTGCCGAAAACTTCTTAAGAACAGCGGTAATGGTTGCCTTAGCCGATGGAGTTTATTCCGCTAGTGAAGAGGAAAAATTATATGAGTTTTGCCACGCATTAGGACAAAACTCTAAAGTTTTAGAAGCCCTGCGGCATACCCTCTGGGATGGAAGAAATACTCAACTCCAAGATTCCGAGGCGACTGCCTGGGCCGAGGGGGAAGGGACCAACGGTCTGCACCCGGGTCCGAAACAGCAGGGGGATGTCCTCTCCCCAGTGCGCCATTGGCTGGATGATCTGGAAATCCATGACCCCCGACTGGCTAGATTTCTGTGCAAAATGATTCCACCGCAATGCCCATTTGAACGAGATATTCGTTTATTCGGCAATAAGGTGGTCCATATTCCCCCTCTATGCCATATCAATCCGCTCTATGAGCAAATGGTGGGTTTACGCTTCCGCGCTTTATCCTACTTAGCTGATGATTGCGGTGAAGATGTGACCCCGTATTGCCAATAATCCCGACCACTCGCCAATGGCTCCAGAGTCCTTTGTTGAGGGGTTCAGGGTGTAGAACGAACTTACTTTTGACAAAGGACCCAGGACAATCATGCAATTTATCGATCGCGTAGAAATAGAAGTCGCTGGTGGCAAGGGTGGCGATGGCATCGTCGCTTTCCGCCGGGAAAAATATGTCCCGGCGGGTGGCCCCGCTGGAGGCAATGGAGGCAAGGGCGGTTCCGTCATTCTGCGAGCAGTAGAACACCTCCAAACCCTCTTAGATTTTAGATATAACCGCCGAATTGAGGGAGAAAACGGACAACGAGGCGGTCCCAACAATCGTACTGGGGCTTCCGGCGGCGATCGCATCGTTCAAGTCCCCGTCGGTACAATGGTTTATGACGCCACCACGGAAGAAGTCATCGGGGACCTCATCGAACCCGAGCAAACCTTTGTCGTTGCCGCAGGTGGAAAAGGTGGACTCGGAAACAAACATTTTCTCAGCAACAGCAACCGTGCTCCGGAATATGCCTTACCCGGACTTGAAGGGGAACAGCGGTTTTTGCGCCTAGAACTGAAACTCTTAGCTGAAGTCGGTATTGTCGGTAAACCCAATGCCGGTAAATCTACCCTAATCTCGGCCCTCTCTGCTTCTCGTCCCAAAATTGCCGATTATCCCTTTACGACTTTAGTCCCTAACTTAGGAGTCGTCAGAAAACCCAGTGGAGACGGCACTGTATTCGCGGATATTCCTGGATTAATTGAAGGGGCGCATCTGGGGGCCGGTTTGGGTCATGAGTTTTTACGCCATATCGAACGCACTCGGGTGTTGTTGCATCTGGTAGATATCACTGCACCGGATCCGATTGAAGACTATGAGATGATTCAGCAGGAGTTGGCCGCTTATGGGCGGGATTTGCTGAATCGGCCTCAAATTGTGGCGTTAAATAAGATGGATGCTTGCGATCGCACAGAAGCAGAAATCGAGGCGATCGCCACGCGCTTAAGTGAACTTTCCCAGTCCACCACCCCCATCTTTCAAATCTCCGGCGTCAGCCGACAAGGACTCGACCCCCTACTCCAAGACATCTGGACCACCATCGATCGCCTCAAAGAAGAACGCGACCTCATCCACAATCTAAGTTCGTAGTAACGCCTTCAGGCGTTATCATTCCGACGTTCGTAGCAACGACTTCAGTCGTTAACCCCCTAAATGTTAAAAATGGCGTAAGTTCTGAATCATTTCCCGCTATTTAACCCTTAAAATAGTAGGTTTTTCACGCATAAGAGCAGCGACGGTCCCCGGACCTTGGCAAGGGGAGGGTTAGGGTGGGGTCCTCCTGACGTGGCAATCGCCACGTCACGCACTCACAGTCGGCGATCGCGCCTATATGGAGGCGGGTGCCAACCTCTTTCTACGCGCAAGTGCGATCGCACCTCACTCCGACACTCCACCCACCGATTCCACGCGCAAGTGCTTAAGCACCTCACCGCCGACACCCCACCCTAACCCGGACCTTGCCAAGGTCCGGGGACCGTTCGTAAAAAACCTACTCTTGTAAGCCCCAAATCCCACAGCCCCCACACCCAACCGGACCACTCGTACAATTACGAATCAATAATCGAGAACCTACCCCTGCGCCCCGTCCAGCAACACGCTACTATTGATAGAGAAACCGCCATGAATTCGAGCTGAAACTTGACATGAACTCACCCATACAGGCAGTTCAATCTCCCTACTACGGAGATGGATATCAACGGACACCCCCCCCAGATTTACCCTCCTTGTTACTCAAGGAGCGAATTGTCTATCTGGGGATGCCCCTAGTGCCGCAGGTTACTGAACTCATCATCTCTGAACTGCTGTATTTGCAGTACGATGATCCAGAAAAACCCATCAACATCTATATCAACTCCACCGGCACCTCAAATGAAAGCGGCGAACCCGTCGCCTTTGAAACCGAAGCCTTTGCCATCTGCGACACCATCAAATACATCAAGCCGCCAGTCAACACCATCTGTATCGGCATGGCAGTCGGAATGTCAGCGATGCTGCTATCCGCCGGGACAAAAGGATGCCGCACCAGTTTACCCAATGCCACCATCGTGCTGCATCAACCCAAGAGTTATACTCGGGGTCAAGCCTCCGATATTCAGATTCGAGCCAAGGAAGTTTTGGCAAACCGCCAGACTATGATCGAGATCCTCGCCGAAAATACAGGTCAGACCCCCGAAAAAATTATCAAAGATATGGATCGGGTGTTTTATCTGAACCCTAATGACGCGGTAGAATACGGACTCATCGATCGCGTATTGGAAGCCAAAGACCTAGCGCATCCCGTCCCTGCGATCGTCTAATCCCGTGAGAGTTTAGATTTTGATAACTCTAAATTCTCACTTATTGCTTTTTGAATCTAATATCGGAGTCTCACATTATGCCTATCGGTTACCCAAAAGTTCCCTATCGTCTGCCGGGAGATTCTTATACACAGTGGATTGACCTAGAAACCCGGTTGTATCAAGAACGCATTATTTTCCTGGGTAGCGAAGTCGATGATCAACTGGCAAATAAAATCATTGCCATCATGCTTTATCTGGATTCTGAGGAAGCAGGCAAAGATATTATTCTCTATATCAACTCTCCCGGAGGTTCCGTCACCGCTGGCATGGCAATTTACGATACCATGCAGCACATCAAATCTGATGTGGTCACGATTTGCGTCGGTCTAGCTGCCTCGATGGGTTCCTTCCTCTTAGCGGCAGGATCACCGGGCAAACGGCTGGCCCTCCCCCACTCCCGGATCATGATCCATCAACCCTCGGGGGGTGTCAGGGGTCAAGCCTCGGATATTGAAATCGAGGCCAGGGAAATCGTGCGAATTCGCCGTCAGCTAAACCAAATATACGCCAATCGCACGAGTCAAAACCTGGAAAAAATTGAGAAAGACATGGATCGGGACTTCTTCATGTCTGCACAGGAAGCCAAAGATTATGGCTTGATTGATCGCGTGATTGAAGAACGTCCTTAACTGCGAGGGTAGGGATGAACTGGGGGGACAAGGGTAAAATTGTTATCCTTGTCCCCTCATCCTTAACTCCAAATTGGGTAATATCGTGACTATCCTAAACTTGTGGAAAGATGGCAGAATTTTTATCCCACTCTGCCATTTTTAATTAGAATGACTATCGAAGAATGCTATAGAGTATTAGGTCTGAAAGTAGGTGCGACCCTAGAAGAGGTCAAGACGTCGTACCGCATATTGGCGCGGCAATATCATCCGGATGTCAATCCCGGGGACGGGCGATCGCATGACAGATTTATCCAGCTTAATCAAGCCTATCACCACTTGCTAGAAGTTGCCAAACCTGCCGCCCAAGTTGGACAACCTAGCACCCCCACAACCCCCCCCACAACCGCCCCACAAACCACCGTCAAAACCCGAGTCAGTCGGAAAGAAGCGGAATTTCGGAACAATCCTCGGTTAACAGACCTGGAACAACTCCTCAAACAGCGGGGGTATTTGCAATTACAGGGGTTTTTAAAAGCGCAACGGTTTCCTCGCGCCGTGGCATTAGTCGATGCACTCGCACAACGGCTACCCCAGGACCCGGAAGTGCGACAATGGCAGGCGATCGCCTATCAACGCTGGGGACGCCATGCGATCGCCACAGGAGACCTAGACAAAGCTAGGATATACTTGAAAAAAGCCCTCCGCATCGATCCACACAATCGATCGCTGTGGATGGAAGTTGAACGAGATTTTCGTCGTTTGGAGCAAATTTTCTAATGATTACCACCCCAAAAACCAAAGCACCCACCGAAGGCAGAGTCTTACTCCAGAATATTAGCTGGGGAACCTACGAACGCTTATTAAATGAAATGGGAGATCACCGCAATATTCGCCTACATTATGACCGAGGATTATTAGAAATCATGACCCCATTATTAGAACATGAACAACCGAACCGACTTTTATCACAAGTAGCCTATGTCGTCGCAGAAGAACTAAACGTCGAAATTTTGAGTGCTGGTTCTACGACATTGAATCGACCTGACTTAGAAAAAGGGTCTGAACCCGACTCTAGTTTTTATATTAAAAATGAAAGTTTAATCCGAGGTAAACGTACCATCGACTTAAAAACCGACCCACCGCCTGACTTAGTAATCGAAGTTGATGTAACTAGCAGTTCCATTGATAGAGAGGGGATTTATGCGGCAATGGGAGTACCAGAAATCTGGAGATGCGATCGGGGTGTGCTCAAGTTTTTACAATTGCGATCGGGCAACTATGTAGAAACCGAGCATTCTCTAGCCTTTCCCTTGTTACCTGTTACCGAAGTCGCCAAGTTTTTAGACCAAAGCCAAACCGTCGGGGAAACAACCTTAGTCAGAAACTTTCGCGCCTGGGTGAAAGAGCAAATCAAAGCCGAAAATTAGTAAGCAATTGTTGGAGTTAATTTTTAATGAGCAGCACAACTTCCCAATTTAAACCCCTGACAGAAGGCCGAGTTTTACTCCAGAATATTAGCTGGAAAACCTACGAACGCTTATTAAATGAAATGGGAGATCATCGCAATACTCGCCTAAATTATGACCGAGGCTTATTAGAAATCATGACCCCATTATTTGAACACGAAAATCCCAAGCGAATCTTGGAGAAATTCGTGGATGCGTTAGCGGATGTGCTTAATATTGAAATCTTGAGTGCCGGTTCAACCACCCTCAATAGGCCAGATTTAGCTCGGGGTTCAGAACCAGATTCAGGCTTTTATATCCAAAATGAACAACAGGTAAAAGGCAAGCGCACCATTAACCTAAAAACCGACCCCCCGCCTGACTTAGTAATCGAAGTTGATGTAACTAGCAGTTCGATTGACAGAGAGGGGATTTATGCGGCAATGGGAGTACCAGAAATCTGGAGATGCGATCGGGGTTTGCTCAAGTTTTTACAATTGCGATCGGGCAACTATATAGAAACCGAGCATTCTCTAGCGTTTCCCTTGTTACCCGTGACCGAAGTTGCCAAGTTTTTAGAACAAAGCCAAACTGTGGGTGAAACAACTTTATTAAAAGCCTTTCGCGCTTGGGTGAGAGAGCAAATTCAAGCTGAAAATAAGTAAGCAATCCGTAGAGTAAATTTTCTCATGAGTACCACCACCAAAACCACAGCACCGACAGAAGCCAGATTTTCACTCCAGAGTATTACCTGGGAAGCATCCGAACACTTATTAAAAGCAAAGGTGAACTCCTCGTAATAGTATGCTACATTATGACTGAGGATTATTAGAAATCCGGCTTCCGCTATTGGAAACCAACTTTCTGTTACACTCTGCTCGTAAACAGCACCTTCTCGCTGCTCGCCTAACTTAAAACTGTGACAACCCTAGACATAGGAAGGAATCGAACATGGCAAGGAAGCCCTCCAAACACCGGGCAAAAATCAATCAAAAATCCCGAGATGCCAGAACTTTAATGAAACGGGTTTGCAAATATATAGAAGCACCCAGCAACCAGGGAAAAACTTTTCTAATTGTCGGAACAAAACCACGGACATCAGAACTGGTGGACAAATTAGCAAAGCGCTACAAAGATAAAATATTTTATTGCAAAAATAGTCGGAAAGTTTATCGCTACAAGACGGGTCAACAGCACTGTTATGTAAATCGACTGTACTCGGGAAAAATCCTGACCAAGTTCTCGAAGCTGCAACAATTAGAAAGGCTAGAAGAACTGGGAAAACTAGACAAGTCTAAACGGAAAGAGATTGTCCATTTGCAGCGTCAGTTGAATTATTTGAGGGGCATCAAACGAATGGATCGGCTTCCAGATGCCGTCATTATCCTTGACCGGCGATCAGAATATAAAGTTTTAATCGATGAATGTCGCGACCTGGGAATTAAGGTTATTTATTTTAATAAATCCCCGCTACCACCAGTGGAAACCTCAGACCAGATCCGAGAGAAGATCAATGATACAATCGAGAACACCCCAGAACTGAATCAACTTAATAAATTAAGATCACAAGCCAATCCAGAGGACTGGAATCAGCTAGTTGATTGGCTCTTAGGTCAAGCAAAACGATCTCTCGCTCGGGCGATTGAACCCCTTGCAGAGCTTTTGTTTGACGTTGATTTTGAACAAGCAAGAAACCACGTAGCAGAACTCCAAACAAAATATCCCAATCATACTCGCGACGAAATTGCCAACATTCTGATCAAAGAAACACTTTTTAAAGTAGCCAGAATCAGTTATATAGAAGACCTAACTCCCGAGGATATTAACTATGAAATTAAAAACGCTATTTCTTGCGTAGCCAACTGCGACTTAAAAACCATTACGCAGGAATGTGCCGAAATGGTTTTTAAAATTGCGGGGATCTACGACTTCGATCTGAACAGCCCGATACGACAGTTTGAAGCGTTGGCAGCTTTCGGTATAGCTTGGCTCGGAAAAAGGGCGATCAATGCCGGTATTGGATGGCTCGATGTTGACTTTTTCGATGAAATAAATATCCGCGCAGTTTCTCACGCCCTAATGATTTTTACGGTGGGCAATGCCGCTCGCCTGTTTTACAAAAAAGCAAAATTAGAGAGAGATACACTCTTAGATAACCCTACGAAGTTTGAGCGATTTTTGGAAGACAATCGAGTTTTGGAAGACAGTCGAAGCAGCGATTTGTACACCGTACAAGATGATGAAGATTTAACACAAGTAATTAACGAACAATTTTCAACAAATCCTAATAACTCAGAGCCGGAAACCTCTCCAAATACAGTAATTGAAACAAGAATTATACCAATTTCTCCAATAGAATGTCCACGGGGAGTAGATTACAGTAAGTTAGAAAAATTACTGAAATATCGTAAATGGAAGGCGGCGGATCATGAAACGAGGCGGATCATGTTGGAAGTTGTCAAAAGGACAAAGTGGTTCGATGATAAAAGTATCCACGGTTTTTCTCAACAACATCTCAGTTATATCAATCATCTGTGGAAAACAAACAGCAATGATCGTTTCGGGTTTTCTCAACAAAAACGTATTTATGAGTTGTTAGGTGGAACGGGCGAATATAATCCAGAAGTTTGGTCAAACTTCGCCGAAACAGTGGGATGGAAACAAGAAGAAAACTGGCTGTATTACGCGGATCTTCAGTTCGATACCGCCGCGCCGGAAGGTCATCTACCAGCAGTTCTCGGGCATCAGAAGCATCTTTGGGGACTGGGAGACATACAGGGAAGTCGCCTGCGTCTCCTCCTCTCCCGTGAAGATTTCTAGTCTGGCCCCATCTATCTCATTCCTAAGCAAGATATAATACCAAATCCTGCTCTCATTAAAGTCAAAATACAGGACTTACGGATATTTGGAGACCGAACCCCATCTGTACGCGCGATTCTCTTGTAGTTCTTACAGATATAGAGGTCATGAGGTCATGAGTAAGTCCTGTATAAACTATCAGATAAAAAACCCGCTATTCGTTGCCGCAGTTTGCCCCTGAACTCCCACGCTCACCGGTGTGGGGTGGGAAAAATGGCCTTAATACACCTCATCATGAGTGCCAATATCAATTAGCACTATCATCTCTTCACTGGAATCTGATTCGGTCCTAAAAGTATAGATGATTCGGCAATCATATTCAACCCAACAGGCCCATAATCCTTCTAACTGTCCTTTTAATTTGTGGGCCTTTAATGGAACAGCAAAGGGATCTAATAAAAGTAATTCTAAAACAGCAAAAATTTTTTCCTGTAACTGCGGGTTTTTACGGACGACTCGTTTAAAGGCCCGTTTAAAGCTATTTTCCCATACTAAAGTTTTCATTCTTCCTCTAACAAATCTGCCCGTAAGTCAGCTAAAGTACCGCGTTTTGCTGTTCCGGCTTCTAGGGACTCCAAGGTTTGCGTGGCATGGGTGGCGATTTGTTGTCGGCGTTGTTCAATTCTTCTTTTTTGGATTAACTCAATCAATAGGTCCTGTTCTTCCAGAGAAAGGGATTCTACACATTCGATCGCCTGTTGCAGAGAGACTATATTTCTCATGACGGTATGGTTTTCGGCAATAGATGGATCTATACTGATTTTAGCAGAACTGACCGATGAGAGCCGATCGCCCTGGAGCTCAAACAGGAACCCACCTCACCGCAATCCGTGGCATTTGGGTGATAAACGACTGACATTCATCACGGAAAATCCGATAATATTCCCCGCTTCATCTATCCGTTTCATAATCGCATCTTTATCGGTTTCTTGCATAAAGCCCAGTTTTTCTGAAAAAATAACCTCTAAAAAATCAGCGTCTTGGTCATACCAAATTTTTACCTGTCCCTTATAATATTTGAGAAACCGGGTTTCTTTCATAAATTTAGGCGATGAAACAACAATTGTAGCAGAAACCCGGTTTCTGGTCC